>NZ_JAUBTO010000009.1:0-111490 GCF_036702495.1 Microcoleus sp. C2D2
GGGCATAATGGGCATGGATTTTGTCTAAATGCCTACTGCTGCAGTCAACCTTTGGCAGAACTTGAGCCCCAAATTCGAGCATACCGTCAGCAATTACTCGACCTCAACCAAGTAACGACGGCAAATTATTGTTCGATTTATTGGGAAACAACGCTGTTTTTATTGGGTAATCCAAACAACTTGGAGATTTCCTTTGAACAGGAAGGCTATGAGGAGAAGCTGGTTTCTCAGTCGCTTGCCTCTAACGATTTGTACCGACTCTGCATCTTCTATCTGTACAGGGCGACGTTGAGATTCCTGCTGGGAGACATTGCTCGGGCCGACTTAGATGTCGATCGAGCAAGACAGTATATAGCCGGAAGCGCAGGAATTACTTCCGAAGCTGTTCTATATTTCTATGACTCACTCATAGCCCTTGCCACTCCTGAGTCCGAGACTAAGTTAGAAACGCAGTTGCAACGAGTTCAGGAAAATCAAAGGAAGTTGCAGCATTGGGCAGAACACGCCCCCATGAATTATTTGCATAAGTGGCAGTTGGTAGAAGCAGAGAAATACCGAGTTGCCAGACAGAGGGCAGAAGCTATTGAAATGTACGATCGCGCGATCGTCGCAGCGAAAGAAAACGAATACATCCAAGAAGAAGCTCTCGCTAACGAACTAGCAGCTAAATTCTACCTCGACTGGGGCAAAGAAAAAGTGGCGCAAGCTTATATGCAAGAAGCCTACTACTGTTATGCTCGCTGGGGTGCTAAAGCCAAAATCGATGACTTAGAAAAACACTATCCCCAACTTCTTGCTCCCATATTGCAGGCAAGAGAAAATCGTTCGGAAATCAGCGAAACTCGCCTCCACACAATAAATAAATCGTCAGTTTTACATCAAACCTTCCAAACAACTCTATCTAGCAGCAACAATATTTACGAAGCCCTCGATTTTGCGACTATTCTCAAAGCCTCCCAAACTCTATCCAGTGAAATTCAATTAGAAAAATTGCTGGCTGCACTGATGTGTGTGGTGATGGAAAATGCCGGGGCAAAAAAAGCAGTTCTCCTCTTGCTTAAGGATGGGAATCTCGCGATCGAAGCTGTAGCCTCCTTCCATCAAGATGTCATCTCAATATCTGTACCGCTGTCAGGCAGCGACGAGGTTCCCGCTGCTGTGGTCAACTATGTTAAGCGGACTTGGAAAACTGTGGTTTTGGATAATGCAGCAGTACAAAACGATTTTATTGCCGAGCCGTATTTCATGCAGGAAAAGCCCAAAAGTGTGCTGTGCGCGCCGATGTTAAATCAGGGTAAATTAATCGGGTTGCTCTATCTAGAAAATAACTTGACAATTGGTGCATTTACCCACGATCGCACGGAAGTCATCCAACTTTTGTGTACCCAAGCGGCTATCTCTCTAGAAAATGCCCGCTTGTACCAACAATCTCAAGCTTATGCACAAGAATTAGAGCGCTCGCTCCTCGATCTGCAGCAAGCACAGTTACAGATCGTGCAAAGCGAAAAAATGTCCGCCTTGGGCAATCTTGTCACAGGAATAGCCCACGAAATCAATAATCCTGTCGGCTTTATTAGCGGCAATATTGAGGAAGCAACCAGCACGATCAAAGATGTGATTTCCCACTTAAAATTATATCAAGAAAAACTGCCAAATCCCGGGGAGGAAATCGAAGAAGATGCGGAGGATATTGATTTAGAGTATGCCTTAGAAGATTTGCCAAAAATGCTGTTGTCGATGAAAGTGGGATGCGATCGCATTCGCGGCATTAGCACCAGCCTCCGCACCTTCTCCAGAGCCGATAAAGACTACAAAGTTCCGTTTAATATCCATGAGGGGATTGACAGCACCATCTTAATTTTGAAACACCGGCTGAAAGCCAACGAACACCATCCCGCGATCGAAGTCGTCACAGACTACGGCAATCTCCCGCAAATCGAATGCTTTCCCGGTCAACTGAACCAAGTCTTTATGAACCTGCTTGCTAACGCGATCGATGCCTTAGAAGAATCAAACCAAGGACGCAGTTTCGAGGCGATTAAAGCAACTCCCTACTGTATCACAATTCGTACCAGTCTGTCGGGCGATCGGCACATCAAAATTCAGATTGCCGATAACGGTGCGGGCATGACAGAAGCCGTGAAACAGCGGATTTTTGACCATCTGTTCACAACGAAGGCAGTAGGAAAAGGTACGGGGTTAGGATTGGCGATCGCGCGCCAGATTGTAGTCGAGACCCACGGCGGAACAATTGAGGTGAATTCCCATCAGGGAGAGGGAACTGAATTTGAGATAGTGTTACCTGTTACTGAATAATATCGATTCCGGTTGCACCGTCGGCATTGTTGACTAATGACTGATGACTAATGACTGATGACTGATGACTAATGACTAATGACTAATGACTAATGACTGATGACTAATAGGGCATTATACCAGCCCGATCGCCACTCCGGACAGGGGCAAAACGAACCGCGCCCAAGACCAGATTACCAAAATCTCAACTATGCTAACCTAGGCAAGCAGCAATCCCTTGTCACGAAGGTGATTAACATAATTTCAAACAATTTATTTTATAGAGGACCGGTGTATCCCGTATGGCAAACCTGATCGGCACAGACAGCAACGACTTTCTTCTAGGAACTCCGCTGAGCGATCGAATTCGCGCCTTAGATGGCGATGACACGCTCCTGGGTGCGGGAGCAGATGACACCCTAGAGGGCGACGCCGGCAACGACCAGCTTCTTGGAGCTGACGGAGCAGATTCGCTGGTTGGCGGTGAAGGAAATGACGAACTCATTGGCAACCAAGGCCGCGATTCTGCTCTCGGCGGCAACGGCGACGACTCGATCCGCGGCGGTTTGGGCAACGATATCCTCGAAGGCAACGACGGGATAGACAGCGTGGTGGGAGACGCAGGGGACGACTTAGTTTTTGGCAACGCAGGCTCGGATGTGATTGCCGGCGGTACTGGCAACGACACCCTCACAGGGGCTGACGGCGACGATTCCGTGTTCGGGAATGCTGATGACGACTATCTCTACGGGGATTTGGGGAACGATTCTCTCAACGGCGGTAGTGGCAGGGATCAAATGTTGGGCGGTAGCGGCAACGATTACTTGACCGCCGACGAGGGCGACGACTCTTTGTACGGCAATGCCGACAACGATTCGCTCTTCGGAGACGCTGGTAATGACCAGATATTCGGCGGCAAGGCTAACGATACAGCTTTTGGCGGCAGCGGTTCCGATACCCTTCGCGGCGATGAAGGCGACGACTCGGTACTGGGAGATGAAGGTAATGACTTCCTGTTTGGTGGCAAAGCTAATGATGGTCTCGACGGCGGTTTTGGCGATGACTCCTTGGCCGGAGGTATCGGCGACGATACAATTTTGGGCAGTTTCGGCAATGACAATTTATTTGGAGCAGAGGGTAATGATTCTCTGATCGGAGGTGAGGGCTCGGATACTCTGACTGGCGGCAGCGGCAGCGATGTCTTTGGATTGGGAGCCGGACCTGGCAGTGTGGCTTTAATTACTGATTACAATGACACAGAGGATTTCTTTGGACTGCCGAGCAATTTATCTTTCGCTCAACTGCAAGTTCGGCAAGGTAACGGTGCAAATGTCAGGGATACAGTAATTACGACGCTCGACGGCAAGCTTTTAGCAATTTTGACCGACACTCCGGCGGCGCTGATCGAGGCGAATGATTTTATCGCTGTGACTGGGACGGGTACCACCAGACCAACTACGACTACAGTTACAACCACAGTTACAACCACAACTACAGATATAACGACTCCAACTCCGGCTCCAACTCCGGCTCCAACTCCGGCTCCAACTCCGAGTCCAACTCCGACTCCGACTCCGACTCCGACTCCAACTCCGACTCCGACTCCGACGCCGACTCCCGCAGAAGCACCAACTCCGACTCCGACTCCAACTCCGACTCCCACAGAAGCACCGACTCCGACGCCGACTCCGACGCCGACTCCCACAGCAGCACCGACGCCGACTCCGACTCCGACTCCGACTCCGACTCCAACTCCGGCTCCAACTCCGACGCCGACAGCTTCGAGGATTCCGAATCCGCCGACAATTACCGTGCCTGATTCGCCCCTGCTGTCACTTAGTTCGATCGCCCCCGCGCCGGCTTCAGGACTATTGCCAATGCCCGGGCTGACGCCGATATCCCCGACGGCGGTGCCGAACCTGATACCCTTACCTCCTACATCTGGGTTCTAGGCGCGATCGAGCAAGCTCCTGACACGCCAGTTGCGAGTGAGTGAATTAACTCGCAACTGTTTTCGTATAGTGAACAAATTCTTGACGAATCCTAATCGATTCGCTCCTGACACGCCAGTTGCGAGTGAGTGAATTAACTCGCAACTGTTTTCGTATAGTAAACAAATTCTTGTGTTCTCCTAGAAGATCAGGGTAGACATTGGCAGTATATAATCGGATAGGCTACCGTTTAAAACCAGCGCGCGCTCAGCATCGGACTAAGCGAAAAAGTTTCGTAGTAAGCGTAACGGATCGGGAGCCAAAAACGTAACGCATTGAATAGCGCTTTCAATATTTTGTTGAAAGCTTTGAGAGATACCTCCCTATCAGGCATCGCTCAAACCGATGCCCGATCTGCCATACACAGTAGATTTAGCTGAATTCCTAGATTTACCGGGTTAAATGTATCTGAAAACTCATGCACGCCATGCACTCAAAACTCAAAACTCAAAACTATTTAAGACCTTGCGGAGGCTCGGCCGAGTCTTGTGGCGACTCGGCTGGAGAATCTTCTAGGGGAGATAATTGTTGGGTGTACCCCAAGAGCGATCGAAGTTTCATGCGGTGGATGTAAGGCCAGCCGCCATTGGCTTCAATATTCTTGAGTAGTTTGTAAAGTGCTTGGCGGTTGTCGGGAAAAGACGCTTGAAATAAACCGTCCCGAATTTCCCGGTGCGAAGCTTCCAGCGTCCGCAGCAGGGCCAAAAGCAGCAGACTGTCTCCCTGACAACTTTCGGCTAAAGTCCGAATCGCCTCTGTCAGCGATTGCATTTGAGACTGCAACTTTTCTGACTCTAAATCTTTGCCGTTGTCCATACCGCTGCTTCCTTTGAAATCTACAAGGCGTTTGTCCCCAGCCTTTTGGTCAGCCGACTAATCGAGCTAGTCGCGATCGCCATTCGGGGCCATAAGCAAAGTAACTTAAGTAGGTTGACTTAAGCAATATTAATTTGCAGTCCAAGTCAGGAAAAGAGCACAACCCGTCGTACCATGTGTATTGGGCTGCGATCCGAACATGATTGAGAAATCATAAGTTCTTGCTTATTTTCACTCTCACTAGCTTGATTTTGTGAGTCAATGCCGGTGTCGGTGAAGCGAGCGATCGGGATCTAAATGCTGCCCAAAGCGCTGGCTGTGCCTGCAGGTGGGCAATTATATTTTGCTCGAAGTAGGGCTTTTTCTTAACTCTGGGCCGGTTCGCCCAAGGCGTGTATTTAGAGGGGAGTTAAAAGAGGCGCCCCGGCCTTACTTACCCCTAATCAACGCCTCTCGATCTCTCGGGGTGGCGGTCCTTTGTTGGGAATCTGGCCAATTATATTTCGGGAGCATCGTGATGAGTGAATGTACTTTCTGGCACCTTGAAACAGTAATGAAGAAGGTGGCGGTGGTTCTACGTCACTCAAAAAAGCCCTTGCCTCCAGGGAAAAAGAAGCCTGCCGTCGAACGGTACTCGGTTGACCGTCAGGTTTGTTCACTATAATCCGATGTTGGATATTGAGGTTGGCAGTCAACGACTTTGGTCTAAAGACACGCTGGCTTCGGGCTTTTGGCTTGACTCACAGTTGACCAGACTCAGTACCTGCGTACTACGTTAACGGTAAGAGTTAAAGACCTACTAGGGGATGCTTTGCATAGTTCCTTGAAGCGCGAAATTTAGGATTAAACAGATTTATGGGGTTAAGTCAGTGTCCTAAATATAGTATCGGCCGTTAACTCGCGGGGCAAGCTAACATCACCCCTCTCAATTAGGCTCGAAAGAGCAAACATTATGCGTGAGCGGGTTGCGACCTTTGAGGTGGTAATTGTCAAGAGTGAAAGTACACTAAATTCATTACACCTTTTCTAGCAATCCCCGTGTAATGGAAAGATTCACGGCGGTTGAAACCGCCGACCCGTTTCTCTCTCAGCGTCTAAAGACGCGCTCGGAACCCACTTACCGAATTTTTTTATGAAATATCGTGCTTTAATAGTTGCACTTTTAGCATTTTGCATGAGTGCGCTGGTTGCTTGTTCTTCTGCTCCTGCTGACACGACGGTGGCGACTACCGAGTTGCTCACCTACGACGAGATTAGAGGTACTGGATTGGCTAATAACTGCCCTAGCTTGGCAGAAACTTCTCGGGGCTCGATCCCCATCGAAGCGGGCGCCACCTATAAACTGACTGGTTTGTGTTTGCAGCCCACAACTTATTTTGTGAAGGAAGAACCAGCAAACAAACGCCAAGAGGCGGAATTTGTGCCTGGTAAATTGCTGACGCGGTTCACCTCGAGCATTGACCAAGTTCAAGGTACGCTCAAGGTGGGTAATGACGGGACTCTGACTTTCAAAGAAGAGGACGGCTTGGACTTTCAAGCAATTACGATTCAATTACCGGGCGGAGAGCAAGTACCTTTCTTGTTCACTATTAAAGAGTTGGTAGCCAGTTCCGAGCCCGGAGTGGTTGCTATCAATACTTCGACCGATTTGAAAGGCGAGTTTAACGTTCCTTCTTACCGCAGCGCAGGCTTTTTAGACCCTAAAGGTCGCGGGGTAGCGACTGGCTATGACAATGCTGTAGCGCTTCCGGCTTCTGACAATTCCAAACGCGTGCGGGCTAATGTTAAGGTAGCTGACACTCGCGCCAAGGCGGGCAAAATTTCTCTCCAAGTTGCTAAAGTCAATAGCGGCACTGGCGAAATCGGCGGGATTTTTGAGAGCACGCAGCCTTCTGATACTGATTTGGGAGCTAGACCCGCTCTGGATGTGAAAATTCGGGGTTTGTTTTACGCTCGCATTGAGCCTTCTGTATCGTAAAATTCCCTTTCTGGATCGATCGAACTTGAGCAGTTTTTTGCCCTAAAGCTACTGCTCGCCCTTCATTAGCCAACAGTCTTGAGCCATATAACTTAAGACTGTTGACTAATGACTAAATTTATGATTGCATTCTGGTCAGTCGCAAGTTATTAAGTGGGGATTTTTAATTAATTAAAGTATTGTATTCAAAGCGCTTTCAGATTATAATTTAGTGTTAAAAAATCCCGGTTAAATTCTGGATTGTGCCGATTGCCGAATACCTGCTAAAATTCTGCCTTTTGCCGAAGACCTTCGGATAATCCCCCTAGATCGGGTACACCTTCCCAAAGTTAAACGGGTGTGTCCGCTATCACACCTATAGCGCGAAGCCGGTTCGTGCAAGGCGTGTATTTAAAGGGGAGTTAAAGGAGGCGCTTGGGGAACCTTCGTACCCCGAATCCACGCCTCTCGATCTCTCGGGGTGGCGGTCTTCTTTGTGGGCGATCGGGCGAATTATATTTCGGGAGCATCGTGATGAGTGAATGTACTTTGTGGTAGGTGCAAACAGTAATGAAGAAAGTGACGGTGGTTCTGGGTCACTCAAAACAGCCCTTGCGTCGAGGGAAAAAGAAGCCTGGGGTCTAACGGTACTCGGTTGACCGTCAGCTTTGTTCGCGTGCTAGGATTACACTACAATCAAGGTCAACGACACAGGTCTAAAGATACGCTTGCTTCGTGCCTTTGGCTTAAACTACAGTTGACTAGACTCAGTACCTCGTGTACTACATTAACGCTAAGAGTTAAAGACCTAGCAGGGTATGCTTGGCATAGTTCCTTGAATCGCGAAATTTAGGATTAAACAGAGTTATCGGGTTAAGTCAGTGTCTTAGATATAGTACCGGCCGTTAATTAAGGCGCAAGCTAACATTATCCCTCAGATAGAGGCGAGAAAGAGCAAAATCATTATGCGATCGCCCGCTGCAAAATTTGAGATGGTAATTGTCAAGAGTGAAAGTACACTATAAAAGTACACCGAATCTAGCAATCCCCCGGTAATGGAAAGATTCACTCGCTTATTGAAATCCCCGCGTCCTTTCCCACGAGCGGTCTAAAGACGCGCTCGGAACCCACTTACCAAATTTTTTAGATGAATTTTTTTAGACTAGATTGGAAACTAGATCTGAAGCAAAATCAGTCCTCTGCTCTACCAACCCTTATGCCACTATGTCTACCACAGTGCCGAACGAGCTAAAAAGCGAAAATTTGCAATTGTTGCGCGAGTACCAACTTTCTGGATCGAATGAAATCCGCAATCAGTTAGTTAAACTGAATATTGGACTGGTGAGAAAAGAAGTTTACCACTGGGTCAACCAGTGCGGTGAAAGCTACGACGATTTGCTGCAAGTAGGGTGTATTGGGTTGATCAGGGCGATCGAGCGATTTGATTTGTCGAAGGGACACGCTTTTAGTTCCTTTGCAATTCCCTACATTCGGGGCGAAATTCAACACTACTTGCGGGACAAAAGCCCTTCTGTGCGAGTTCCCCGCCACTGGCTGTCCCTGGAACGCAAATCTGTAGCAGCAATCAAGGATTTGCAGGTGCAGTTCAACCGCAAACCTACGGATGCTGAAGTAGCAGCAGTGCTTGAGGTTTCTGTAGAAGAATGGCAAGAAATTAAGTTGGCCCATCTCAACAGATCGCCTCTGAGTTTGGACGCGCCGGTGCAAGATGAAGATGAGGGGGCTACTTGTCTGGGAGAATTGGTTCCCGATAGCAAGTATCGGAGTTTTCTGTTGGCGCAAGAGGATCAAATCCGCCTACAGCAAGCTTTGGCTATGTTGGAAAAACGGACTCGCGAGATATTGGAGTTTGTTTTTCTCTACGATTTGACGCAGAAGGAAACGGCCGAACGCTTGGGTATCAGTGCGGTGACTGTTTCTCGGCGAGTTAAGAAGGGGCTGGATTTGCTGAAGGAAATTATGACAAAACAGCTTTAGTTATTAGTCATTGGTCATTGGTCATTAGTCAGCAGTCAGCAGTCATTGGTCAGCAGTAGTTATACCAATTCTGAAAAGTAGTGCTAGATATAAATTATCAGCTATCGTCTGTAGGGAAACGGCACTGCCGTGTCCTGCCGGTGGTGAGAGGGAATGAACGATAATTTATATAAGACAATTACTGTAGCAAGACTTTTTAAAATGGGTATTAGTCAACAGTCAGCAGTAGTCAGTCAACAGTCAATAGTCAACAGCGATCGGTAATTAGTCAGTTGCTACCAAGAACAAATAGCAAATGACTAATGACTAATGACTAATGACTAATGACTACTAACTAATTTTTAGATGCTGCGGACAAATTTATCGAGTCTTTCTAGGGCTTTTTTAATTGTGCCTAAATCGGTGGCGTAAGACAAGCGAATGTGGTCGTCTGCACCAAAAGCAATCCCCGGAATAACTGCTACTTGCTGCTGTTCTAAGAAAGCGTCGCAAAATTCCAGAGAATTCATTCCAGTTTTGCTGATGTTGACAAACATATAGAAAGCACCGTCTGGTTTGATGCAGCTAATTCCGGGGACAGCATCGAGTAATTCAAATATTACCTGACGCCTTTGGGCAAAAGCTTGACGCATTTTTTCGACAGACTCTTGGCTGCTTTCTAAAGCGGAGAGCGCGCCGTACTGTGCAAAGGTACACACATTTGAGGTACTGTGACCTTGAATGGTGCTGCTGGCTTTGATTAATTCGATCGGCCCGGCCAAATAACCGACTCGCCAGCCTGTCATTGAGTAAGCTTTGGCAAAACCGCTGCTGATCAGGGTGCGATCGAAGATTTCTTTGCCTAGGGAACCGATGCTGACGTGTTGGGCGCCGTCATATATAATTTTTTCGTAAATCTCGTCAGCAACGACTAAAATATCTCGATCGACTATCACCTCGGCCAATGCTTGGAGTTCGGCCCGATTGTACACCATTCCCGTCGGGTTAGAAGGCGAATTCAGCACAAATAACTTGGTTTTGGGAGTAATCGCTCGAGTCAGTTGTTCCGGTGTAATTTTATATCCTGTAGAAGCATCTGTCCGTACAATTACTGGCTTGCCGCTGGCGAGTTTCACCATTTCTGGGTAGCTCAGCCAGTAGGGAGCCGGAATAATTACTTCATCTCCAGGCTCGATCAGAGCCATCATCAGATTGTAGAGCGAATGCTTGCCGCCGTTGGTGACAAGGATATTTTCCGGTTGATAGTTGAGATTGTTGTCGGATTGGAGTTTGCGGGCGATCGCAGCTTTTAACTGCGGTTCCCCAGGCACAGGGCCGTACTTAGTCTTCCCCGCGTCTAAAGCTTGTTTTGCCGCTGCTTTAATGTGTTCGGGGGTATCAAAGTCTGGTTCTCCCGTACTCAAACTACAGATATCAATCCCTTCGGCCTTCATGGCTTTAGCCTTAGCTGCGATCGCCAAGGTTATGGAAGGAGGAACCTCACCCACTCGTGCTGCCAACTTGATCATTGGATTTTAGATATTAGATTTTTGACTTTAGATCTTAGGGTGACAAATCTTGATATTCAACCCTGTTGTTAGGGAATTATGACATTTGTTTACATAGTAGGTAAAGGATTAAGCAATTAAAGAATAAAAATTAAAGAACCTTTTAGTTTAAATTTTTATTTTTAATATTTTAAATTTTGACGTTATTATTGTAGCATTTTTGATGCCTCGTTACCTTCAACCCGGATCTGCAAGCTTATGGATCTCAAATCTCTAATTCGCGACATTCCTGATTTCCCGAAGCCGGGAATTATGTTTCGAGACATTACAACTTTGCTGCGCAACCCCCAAGGGCTGAGCTACACCATTGACAGCTTAGCCGAAAAATGCTCAGAACTGTCTGTTGACTATGTGGTGGGCATGGAATCGCGGGGCTTTATCTTTGGCGCGCCTTTGGCTTATAAAATGGGAATAGGTTTTATTCCTGTCCGCAAACCTGGGAAACTGCCAGGTGCGGTTCATTTTGCTGAGTACGAGTTGGAGTACGGTGTCGATCGGCTGGAGATGCACCGAGATGCGATGACATCCGGTAGCCGAGTGCTGATTGTGGACGATTTAATCGCGACTGGCGGAACAGCGGCGGCGACGGCTAAATTGTTGGAGCAAGCTGGTTGCAAGCTTGTCGGTTTTGCTTTTATCATCGAATTGCAGGCTTTGGGCGGCAGGCAGAAATTGCCGGATGTGCCAATTGTTACGCTAGTGGAGTATTAGTCAGTTAACTGTTGGCTGTTAACTGTTGGCTGTTGACTGCGGAATAAAAACTACTGACAAATAATATTGTTGACCTTTGCATCGGAATAATAATTTTCGGAGTGCAGTGCGATCGTTCCACTCAGCTTCGAGAGTATAATTCCGATGTATAGCAGAAGGAAGAAGGAAGAAGGAAGAAGGAAGAAGGAAGAAGGAAGAAGGAAGAACCAATAAAATCAATCGTTTCAGCCATTAACAACGTGCTAACCGTCTTGGCGGTTGCTATAACCGGATTTGCATATATAGCAATCCTTGCAGGAGTGGTAAACTTTTTACCCCCCCCAACCCTCCCCGAACCCGCTCGCTCGGGAGTAAGAAATTCACAAATGATTTAGGATTGGTATAAGCATGAACTAATGATACCAGTTAGAAAAAAGAATGCAAATGTAAGCCCGTGTTTCCCACCCTGGTATTTATGAGTGATTCACAATTACTCAATCTAAAATCTAAAACCTAAAATCTAAAATCCTATGACTTCTATTAAATTGAATCAAAATTGGCGAGGGTTGAGTTCTCTGTTTGGCAGCGAGACATTTACTTATGTTTTCAAGCGACTGTTGCAGGCACTTTTAACCCTATTTTTGGCATCGGCTCTTTGTTTTGCAATTATTGAGCTAGCACCGGGAAATTACTTGGATACTTTGAGCCAAAATCCCAAGATTTCGCCGGAGACTCTCAAGCAACTAGAACAGCAGTTCGGCTTAGATAAACCAGCTATTGTGCAGTATTGGCGGTGGCTGCAACAAATTGTGACGCGGGGGAATTTTGGCACGAGTTTTGTGTATCAGCGATCCGTAGCTTCGCTGCTGTGGGAACGGGTACAGGCGACGTTATTGATGGCGATCGCATCTTTGATTGTAACTTGGGCGATCGCGATTCCTTTGGGAATTGTCGCCGCGGTCAATCAAAACCGCACAGTCGATCGAGTTCTGCAAGTAGTCAGCTACACCGGACAAGGATTTCCCAGCTTTATCACAGCGTTGCTGCTGCTATTTTTTGCTCAGAATACTTCGCCTCTGTTTCCCGTCGGAGGAATGACAAGTATCGACCACGCAGACTTACCTTGGTGGGGCCAAATCCTCGATTACGGCTGGCACTTAATTTTGCCAACTGTCGCCCTGAGTCTTACTGGTTTTGCTGGTTTGCAAAGATTGATGCGCGGACAATTGTTGGACGTGCTGCGTCAAGATTACATCCGAACAGCACGCGCTAAAGGTTTGCCGGACGATCGAGTAATTTACGTTCACGCTTTGCGGAATGCTGTTAATCCGTTAATTACGCTATTGGGTTTTGAGTTTGCTAGTTTGTTGAGCGGTGCGTTTATTGCCGAATATTTCTTTAATTGGCCGGGTTTGGGAAAGCTGACTCTGGAGGCGGTGAACAATCAAGATTTGTATTTAGTAATGGCAAGTTTGATGATGGGTGCGACCATGTTGATTGTGGGGAATTTGTTGGCAGATTTGCTGCTCAAAGCTGTCGATCCTCGGATTAAGCTGGAAGATTTGAAATAGTAGACTTAATTCAGTAACAGAAGGTACGCAAGGGCGATTTGTAATAGTCAACAGTCAACAGTATTCCCCTTATCCATGCCCCATGCCCCATGCCCCATTACCCATCTCGGAGTGTTTTATGTCAGAAAAAAAACCAAACCAGCCAATGAGTTTTAGCAGCTCTGCCGACTGGTGCAGGCATATTGACAGTCTTTCAGAAGAGGCAAGGCACACAGTTAAAGTGTTGTTAAAAAACGCTGGCACTGATGACCCTGAAGCAGCGGAGCGGATACTTTCAAGCATGACCGAATTGGATCTGTGCAACACTGGAATTAGCGACATCAGCTTTCTCGGCTCGCTGACCAATCTGACAACACTGAACCTGTGCAGCAATCAAATTACCGACTTCAGCTTCCTCGGCTCGCTCACCAATCTGACAACACTGAATCTCGACCGCAATCAAATTACCGACATCAGCTTTCTCGGCTCGCTCACCAATCTGACAAAACTGTATCTGGGCAACAATCAAATTACCGACATCAGCTTTCTCGGCTCGCTGACCAATCTGACAGAACTGTATCTGGGCAACAATCAAATTACCGATATCAGCTTCCTCGGCTCGCTCACCAATCTGACAGAACTGGATCTCTACAACAATCAAATTACCGATATCAGCTTCCTCGGCTCGCTCACCAATCTGACAACACTGAATCTGGGCTACAATCAAATTACCGACATCAGCTTTCTCGGCTCGCTCACCAATCTGACAAGACTGGATCTCAACAACAATAGAATTACCGACTTCAGCTTCCTCGGCTCGCTCACCAATCTGACAGCACTCAATCTCAGCTACAATCAAATTACCGATATCAGCTTCCTCGGCTCGTTCACCAATCTGACAACACTGCATCTGGGCTACAATCAAATTACCGACATCAGCTTTCTCGGCTCGCTCACCAATCTGACAAGACTGCATCTCAACAACAATAGAATTACGGACATCAGCTTCCTCGGCTCGCTCACCAATCTGACAACACTCAATCTCAGCTACAATCAAATTACCGATATCAGCTTCCTGGGCTCGCTCACCAATCTGACAAAACTGTATCTCTACAACAATCAAATTACCGACATCAGCTTCCTGGGCTCGCTCACCAATCTGACAACACTCAATCTCAACAACAATCAAATTACCGATATCAGCTTCCTCGGCTTGCTCACCAATCTGACAACTCTGTATCTCAACTTCAATCAAATTACCGATATCAGCGCCTTGCGCAAGCTCACCAATCTGACAACACTGGATCTCAACTTCAATCAAATTACCGATATCAGCGCCTTGCGCAAGCTCACCAATCTGACAAAACTGGATCTCTACGACAATCAAATTACCGATATCAGAGTGTTAGGCCTCCTCGCACAGAAACGTCTTACTCTCTCAACTACGCTAATTGATGCTCAAAAAGCCACAGAAGCAGTCAAAGTTGCCTATGCCGCTATGGGCTTAGAAGAACCCGAAGTTATTATTTGCACCAGTCCCCGCGACGCTTATCTCCAATTCAATTTGCGCAAACGCGACCATTCACAAAACTGCTCAAACGAATGGGACAGGAATAGACCGGGGGAAAGGCTAGACGGGAAATTGAGGTCCCCATTGATTGTGGGAGAATTCGCAAGTCCGGGGGTGTGGCAGTACGATCTCGATAGCATGACGATCGAGCCTGAAGCCGACCGCACACTGACTGTGCTAATGTACGAATTGATTAACAGCTATGCGAAATCAAAAGGAATCAGGGGGAAGGTTTGGCCCACTCATTTGTTCTTCCTGAAAGACCCTGAAACCCCCACGAGTTTGTGTAAAGAAATCTATTTGACCCAATTGTATATCTCTTCATTAGGCCTCAATCTCTCCCAAAAGGCACAAGAAATACTTCGCTCCCAAAAGCTGCTTTTCGAGCATTGCGGTTTTATATTTCCCTGTGAAAAGACTTGCGTGGTGTGCGATCGCCCGCGCCACCTGCGCTTTGACAGTCAAAACCGCTTGCACGCGGAAGGAGAACCTGCGATTGAGTTTGCGGATGGATGGAAAATTTACTTTTATCACGGCGTCAGATTGCCTGAAGAATACGGTCAACTCCACCCCAATCAATGGCAATCCCAATGGCTTTTAGCAGAAGAGAATGCCGAAGTTCGGCGAGTGTTAATTCAAGGAATTGGTTACGATCGCCTAATTCAAGAATTAGAAGCAAAACAAATAGATAGTTGGCAGGAATATGCACTATTACAAATAGATAATGCCGATGTCGAGCCGATTTGTTTGTTAAAAATGACTTGTCCGAGTACGGGATTCATTCACGCTTTGAGAGTGCCGCCTAACCTGACATCAGCGAGGGAGGCAATTGGCTGGGTAAATTGGGATATTGATCCCGAGGAATTTTCCGTGCAGACTTGATCTAGTTGCGGCGATGGATTTCTACAAAGTCAGGTACACCGGACAAGGATTTCCGAGCTTTATAACAGCGTTGCTGCTAATATTTTTTGCTCAGAATACGAAGCCTCTGTTTCCCGTCGGAGGAATGACTTGTATCGATCGCGCAGACTTACCGAATGTGGGGCCAAATCCTCGATTACGGCTGGCACTTAATTTTGCCAACTGTCGCTTTGAGCCTTACTGGTTTTGCTGGGAAGCAAAGATTGAGGCGCGGACAATGGTTGGACGTGCTGCGTCAAGATTATATCCGAACCGCAGGGGCTCGCCGATTTGCGGGGCGATCGAGTAATTTACATTCATGCTTTGCGGAATGCTGTTAATCCGTTGGTTACGCTGTTGGGTTTTGAGGCAAGCTAGTTTGTTGAGCGGTACGTTTATTGCCGAATATTTCTTTAATTAGCCGGGTTTGGGTTCGCTGACTCTGGATGCGGTGAACAATCAAGATTTGTATTTAGTAATGGCAAGTTTGATGATGGGTGCGACAATGTTGATTGTTGGGAATTCTTTGGCGGATTTGCTGCTGGAAGCTGTCGAGCCGAGGATTAAGCTGGAAGATTTGAAATAGTAGACTTAACTCAGTAATATGAGGTACGCAAGGGCGATTTGTAATAGTCAACAGTCAACAGTCATCAGTCATCAGTCAACAGTCATCAGTATTCCCATTACCCATGCCCTAGGCCCCCGACCCCATTACCAATCTCGGAGTGTTTTATGTCAGAAGAACAACCAAACGAGCCAATAAGTTTTAGCCGCTTTGACGACTGGTGCAGGCATATTGACAGTCTTTCAGAATCGGCAAGGCACACAGTTGAAGTGTTGTTAAAAAAGGCTGGCACTGATGACCCTGAAGAAGCGGAGCAGATACTTTCAACCATGACAGAACTGGATCTGGGCTACAAGGAAATTACCGACATCAGCTCTCTCGGCTCGCTCACCAATCTGACAACACTGATTCTCTACGACAATCGAATTACCGACATCAGCTTCCTCGGCTCTCTCACCAATCTGACAATACTGAATCTCAGCTACAATCAAATTACCGACATCAGCTCCCTCGGCTCGCTCACCAATCTGACAATACTGAATCTCAGCTGGAATAGAATTACCGACTTCAGCTTCCTCGGCTCGCTCACCAATCTGACCACACTGAATCTGTACCACAATATAATTACCGACATCAGCTTCCTAGGCTCGCTCACCAATCTGACCACACTGAATCTCGACGAAACTCAAATTACCGACATCAGCGCCTTGCGGTGGCTCACCAATCTGACAAAACTGTATCTCAACAACAATCCAATTACCGACTTCAGCTTCCTCGGCTCGCTCACGAATCTGACAAAACTGAATCTCCAAAGCAATCAAATTACCGACATTAGCTTCCTCGGCTCGCTCACCAATCTGACAACACTGAATCTCTACAGCAATCAAATTACCGACATCAGCATCCTCGGCTCGCTCACCAATCTGACAAAACTGTATCTCAACAGCAATCAAATTACCGACATCAGCATCCTCGGCTCGCTCACGAATCTGACAAAACTGTATCTCCACTTCAATCAAATTACCGACTTCAGCATCCTCGGCTCGCTCACCAATCTGAAAAAACTGATTCTCTGCCACAGTCAAATTACGGACATCAGCTTCCTCGGCTCTCTCACCAATCTGACACAACTGATTCTCAGCTACAATCAAATTACGGACATCAGCTTCCTCGGCTCTCTCACCAATCTGACACAACTGATTCTCAGCTACAATAGAATTACGGACATCAGCTTCCTCGGCTCGCTCACCAATCTGACCACACTCGAGCTCAGCTACAATAGAATTACCGACATCAGCGCCTTGCGATGGCTCACCAATCTGACCACACTCGAGCTCTTCGACAATCAAATTACCGACATCAGCGCCTTGCGATGGCTCACCAATCTGAAAACACTGACTCTCTTCGACAATCAAATTACCGACATCAGCTTCCTCGGTTCGCTCACCAATCTGACAACACTGTATCTCGACAGGAATAAAATTACCGACATCAGCTTCCTCGGCTCGCTCACCAATCTGACAACACTGTATCTCGGGGCCAATCAAATTACCGATATCAGCGCCTTGCGCAACCTCACCAATCTGACAACACTGCATCTCGGGGACAATCAAATTAGCGATATCAGCGCCTTGCGCAAGCTCACCAATCTGACAACACTCGAGATCTGGTACCATGAAATTACCGCTCTGTGCGTGTTAGGCGGCGAAATCGCACAGAAACGTCTTACTCTCTCGACTAGACCAATTGATGGTCAAAAAGCCACAGAAGCAGTCAAACTTGCCTATGCAGCTATTGGCCTAGAAGAACCCTCCGTTATTATTTGCACCAGTCCCCGCGACGCTTATCTCCAAATATTCAACTTGCGCAAACACGACCATTTACAAAACTGCTCAGACGAATGGGACAGCAATAGATTGGGGAAAAAGCTAAACTGGGAAACGATGTCCCAATCTATTGTGAGAGAGTTTGCAAATCAGGCCGTGTGGAAGTATGAGCTCTCTTGCATGACGATCGAGCCCGAAGCAGACAGCACACTGATTTCGCTAGTGTACGAATTGGTTGACAGCTATGTGCGATCGGAACAAACGAAGGGGAATGTTTTTCCCGATTATTTGTTCGACCTGATACTTCCTGAAACCCCCACGACTTTGTTTAAAGAAATTTATTTAACCCAATGGTATATATCTTCATTAGGCGTCAATATTTCACAAAAGGCACAAGAAATACTTCGCTGCCAAAAGCTGCTTTTCGAGCATTGCGGTTTTATATTTCCCTTTGAAAAAACTTGCTTTGTGTGCGATCGCCCCCGCCACCTGCGCTTTGACAGTCAAAACCGCTTGCACGCGGAAGGAGAACCTGCCATTGAGTTTGCGGACGGATGGAATTTTTACTATTATCACGGCGTCAGATTGCCTGAAGAATACGGCAAATTCCACCCAAATAAATGGCAATCCCAATGGCTTTTAGCAGAAGAGAATGCCGAGCTGAGGCGAGTGTTAATTCAAGGAATTGGATACGCTCGCATCATTCAAGAATTGTCAGCAAAACAAATAGATAGTTGGCAGGAATATGCACTATTACAAATAGATAATGCTGATGTCGAGCCGATTTATTTGTTAAAAATGACTTGTCCGAGTACGGGATTCATTCACGCTTTGAGAGTTCCACCTAACCTGATATCAGCTAGGGAGGCAATTCGCTGGGTAAATTGGGATATCGATCCAGAGGAATTTTCCGTGCAGACTTGATATAGCAGAAGGAAGAAGGAAGAGGGAAGAAGGAAGAAGGAAGAGTTTATAGTAGCAAGGATTTCAGCGATCGAGAATGTCCTTGTTTTAATTTCAGAAACGAGATGACAATTCCTGGAAGAACGAGCTAGGCTAGCTGTAGGCATCTATTTCGATCGGGATTTACGCACGGGTGCCCTGAAACCGGGTTTTTTTCGAGAATACTTAGTTAAACCGCGTGAAAACGAGAAAAAACCAGGTTTCTTTGGTTGCGATGCGTCTAAGACTGTTTATGCCAGGAATGCACCGATAAAACTTCATTCACCCTCCAAACATGGCAAAACAACTAGCAATAGAAACTCGCGGACTGACGAAACAATTCGATCGCCATACAGCCGTCAATGACATCGATTTGCAAGTAGCAGCAGGCGAAGTATGCGGACTGATCGGCCCCAACGGTGCCGGCAAAACTACTTTGCTGCGAATGTTGGCGGCTGCTGAGGAACCGACTGTAGGGGAAATTTACATCAACGGGGATAGGTTATTGCGCGATCGATCGCACCCGATTCTCAAACAGCGCATCGGCTTTCTTCCCGATGACTTTCCCCTCTACGACGACTTGACAGTTTGGGATTATTTAGACTATTTTGCCCGACTCTACAACCTCCAGCAACCGCGCCGCCGAGAGCGAATCAATTCCGTGTTAGAACTCGTGCAACTAACCAACAAGCGCAACAGCTTAATTTCCACCCTTTCGCGGGGGATGAAACAGCGCCTGAGTTTGGGGAGAACTATTATCCACGAACCGCTATTGTTGTTGTTAGACGAACCAGTTTCTGGCTTAGATCCGATCGCCCGAATGCAGTTCCGCGAAATTATCAAAGCTTTGCGAGAAGCCGGCATGACGGTAGTCATATCATCTCACGTCCTCAGCGACTTAGCCGAACTTTGTACCTGGGTTGGTATCATGGAACTCGGATATCTGGTCGAAAGCGCACCTTTACAAGAACTTTACAAACGCCTCAGCCGCCAGCAAATTTTCATGTCGGTTTTAGGAAATAAATTAGCAGCGCTAATATCGGCATTAAAAAACTTTCCTTGGGTGGAAAATTGGGCAATAATCCCGGAAACTCAACAGGTGTGCGTAGATTTTTCAGGAAGCCCGGAAGATGCCGCAAATTTATTACGCGAACTCGTCGCGGCCAACATTCCCCTAACCGAATTCCACTGCACTCAAGAAGACTTAGAAACCATCTTCCTCAAGATGGGACACCAGCAAGCATCCTAATTTGCTTTTTCTCTCGTTACCAAGATGAACAGTGAGTTATAACTACCTCATTACCCATTCCTAATCGCGGATAACCAATGACACTCCACTTACCAGACAAAATAGGCAACTGGAATCCCCAGTTATTTCGAGAAATCAAAGGCCGCTTGAATATTGGCAATATGGCGATCGCCTCGGCCTTTTCCCTAAGCGCTCAACTGCTGCTATTGATGTATTACAGCGCCCAGATACCCGTTACCCCTCCTAATGGGGAGTACACTTACCCCATCTCTCACAGATTTTGCGGTTTAGAGACTGGCAATTCCTATGATACAAAGTGCGTCATAGATGCCTTGGGCAACTTTGTGATTAACTGGCCGATGTGGTGGCTAGAGATATTCATTTTGCTGAGCATATTGAGCGTCTTAGCTTTATTAGTAGCAGGGACTTATATGCTAGTCAGCGACTTAGACAAGGAGGAACGCCGCGGGACGCTCAACTTTATTCGCCTCAGTCCCCAGTCTGCTAAAACAATTTTTGTGGGCAAAATTCTTGGCGTACCAATTTTACTTTATTTAGCAACAATTCTGGCCGTACCCCTGCACCTGTACGCTGGATTAGCTGCTCAAATACCCCTGAATGAAATTTTATGTTTCTACATAGCGGTTGCAGCTAGCTGTGCTTTGTTTTACAGCACTGCGATGCTATTTGGATTGACAACCAGTTGGTTGGGAGGATTTCAACGTTGGTTGGCTAGCGCTATGGCTTTTGTTGTGTTTGGGATTTCTTGGCTCCCGCTCACGCGAGGTGCTTTGGATGTGTTACATTTTTTGTCTCCCCTTGCTATCGTGAGATATCAGCTTTTTCTAGTTGATAAAGGTGATTTCGATTCGTTAGTTGAAAACTTAGACAAGTTGCAATGGTTTTACTTGCCAGTGGGTACAAATATTGCGATTGGCCTTGCTTTGTGTCTCTTGGTTTGTGGTACAGGAACCTACTGGATGTGGCAGGGATGGCAGCGCCGCTTTCCAAATCCCAGTGCTACAGTTTTGAGCAAGCGGCAAAGTTATTTGCTAGTTATCTGCTGTCAGGTAATATTTTTAGGGTTTGCACTCCAATCAGCCCCCCCAGCAGGCAACAGTAATCTCATCTTTTTACTTATCTTGAATTTGGTGATGTTCTTAGCTTTAATTGCAGCTTTAACATCTGACAGACAATCATTGTACGATTGGGCAAGGTATCGGAAACAAATCGTTCCCAGCAATCAGAAGCTGTGGCGGCGCTACCCACTACTCGATTTAATTTGGAGCGATAAAAGTCCGGCTGTAGTTGCGATCGCGATCAATTTCCTCAGCTCAGTAATAATTTTAACACCTTGGGCGCTGTTGGAAAAAAGTGAGAATAATGGATTTGGGGGTGTAATTTTCTGCCTGAATCTCATCCTAATTTACGCAGCTATCACCCAACTATTCCTATTTACCAAAACCCGAAATCAGGAAATTTGGGCCGCCTGCACAGTCGGCAGCGCTCTCTTGTTGCCGCCTCTGATTTTATCTATGCTATTGCTAACCCCAGAAAAAGCTCCTATTCTCTGGTTGTCTTCAACATTTGGTGGCTTTTGGTCTTTGTCGTCTCTGGCAGCGTCAGGAAATACGATTTTTATCTCCATGCTGAGTCAGTGGAGTGTCTTGGTGTTGTTGAATCTCAAATTGCGATCGCAACTCAAACTCGCAGGGGAATCAGCTTCTAAAGCACTGCTGAAAGCTTGAAAAAGCAGGGGAAGAGATCGAACGTGAAACTCCGATTCAGGCAGGGGCTTAAACCCCTGCCTGAAAGCTTAATTCCTCTTCAGACGACTGTTCCACTTATTATGCCAATTCCGCGTTTATAATCCACTTTATATTGAGCGATGGTTGTCGCCGCTACACACACAAAGCCCACCTTCGCAGGCTTTAAGATTAAAGTTTAAAAATAATTTCTGACTGTACAGATCCAAAATTAGAGATTCAGCGTATATTACTATATGAACGCAGTACAAAATTTTATACAGCAGATTGCCGGTTTATGCAGTAGACCAGGCTATCGATAAATCCCCGTAGGGACTTAGCCTGGGCTTTGTCTAAAGCTGCACTTCATAAACCTGGGATACGCTGTAAGTTCGCACAGATAAAAATTTCAGCTTGCCTGTTTGCAGTTGAGCTGCGATCGCCCGCTAGCTAAACACCTAACTATAAAATACGGCTAAGCGATCTGTATTGAGGAGTGGGTTTATTTGAATCGGGGGGCGGGTTTATATATCATTTTAGCTGCGTGTAATACTTTTATTGCAACCAGCCCCTACAGCAGAAAATAAGAAAAACTATCCTAAAAGTGCGAAATTGTGATATTTTGAACAGAGAATACCGCCGCCGTTAGGCAACGGAAGTATTAAATATATAGGGTGATGAGAGCATGGCCGAAATTAGAGACACCGCACAAGCAAACTTGCTAGCAGGAACTTCAGAAGATGACCTGATTTTTGGTTTGATGGGCAATGACACCATTGCGGGAAACTCGGGTAATGACAGCATTTTTGGAGGGAAGCAAAGCGATTTAATTGATGGCAATTTAGGCCAAGATTCGATTTTTGGAGATTTAGATAACGACACTATTAACGGCGGAGAAGGTAACGATTTTTTAGTGGGCGGAAAAGGCAGCGATTCTATCTCGGGAAACTCCGGCAATGATGTTTTGTCGGGCGATCGAGATACTGATATCCTGGTAGGCGGAGACGGGGCAGACCTATTTGTTTTGAGGCGCTACGCTGAGGCTGACCCGAACCGTACCAGCGGCGGTGTTAGTTTGGCAAGTGCGGACGCGATCGCCGATTTTGCACCCGGTACAGATTTAATCGGTTTGGGGGGAGATCTCAATTTTAGCGACTTAAATATTCTGGAAGCTGGAAACGATACTGTTATTCAAGACCGGGTAACAGGAGAATTTCTCGCTACTCTCAGAGGGGTGAGACAAAGTGCGATTAACCAGGCAAGTTTCACGAATAATATTGGCAGCGTTGTTCCCAATCCCCCGCCTCCACCGCTGACAACGGCTTATGGTTTAACTCCTACTAATCGGATTGTCGGTTTTAGCCTTTCCAATCCGGGAAGTGTCATCACAGATTTGCCCGTGACTGGATTGCAGCAGGGAGAAAGTTTGCTGGGAATTGATTATCGACCGGCTAACGGTTTGCTTTACGCTGTGGGTTCTAGCAATCGCTTGTATACTCTCAATCCGAGAACCGGAGAAGCAAGTCAAGTCGGTAGCGGGCAATTTGCTGTTCCCCTAACTCCGGGGGCTGCGGGTTTTGATTTCAATCCGACGGTCGATCGAATTCGGTTTGTCAATCAAGCCGGTCAAAACGCCCGCCTCAACCCGGATACCGGGGCAATTGTCGATTTTGACACGCTGGCGGGGGGAATTCAACTCGACGCGAATTTGGCTTACCGGGCGGGCGATCGCAATTTTGGAAGTTCGACCGCAGCAGCAGGGGCTGCGTATGTGAACAACTTTGCCGGGGGAACTTCGACAACTTTGTTTGTAATTGACAGCAATTTAGACGTTTTGGTGCGACAAGATCCGCCGAATAATGGAGTGTTGAATACGATCGGATCTTTGGGAGTTGATGCTGGTACCGTTCTCGGCTTTGATGTCAGGAGTGTTGGCGGCCGCGATGTCGCGGTGGCGGCACTGGAAGTTGGGGGCGTTTCGGGCTTGTACAATATCAATTTAAGTAGCGGTCAAGCTTCCTTTGTCGGTCAAATTGCCGACGGGAGAGAGATTAACGGTTTGGCTTTGCCTTTGCCTACAGCTTACGCCTTAACTGTCAGAAATGGCGCCGAAACAATTGTCGGTTTTAACGAGGCCGCACCGCAGGCGATTCTCAGCGACGCGGCAGTGACGGGGTTGCAGCCGGGAGAAAGTTTGCTGGGAATTGATTTTCGCCCCGCTAACGGTTTGCTTTACGGTGTGGGTTCTAGCAATCGCTTGTACGCGATAGATCCGGTGACTGGGGCTGCAACAGCAGTCGGTAACGGGCAGTTTGCTGTTCCCCTAACTCCGGGGGCTGCTGGTTTTGACTTCAATCCGACGGTCGATCGAATTCGGTTTGTCAATCAAGCCGGTCAAAACGCCCGCCTCAACCCGGATACGGGGGCAATTGTCGATTTTGACACGCTGACGGGGGGAATTCAACTCGACGCGAATTTGGCTTATGCTGCGGGCGATCGCAATTTTGGCAATCTTCCGGCGGGTGTGGGGGCTGCCTATGTGAATAACTTTGCCGGGGCAACTTCGACAACGCTGTTTGTAATTGACACCAATTTAGACGTTTTGGTGCGGCAAGATCCGCCGAATAATGGAGTGTTAAATTCGATCGGGTCTTTGGGAATTGATGCTGGTACCGTTCTCGGCTTTGATGTCAGGAGTGTTGGCGGTAACGAGAGGGCTTTGGCTGCGATCGAGGTTGGCGGAGTTTCCGGCCTGTACAATATCAATTTGACGACCGGTCAAGCTTCGATCCTCGGTCAAATTGGTGACGGGCGAGGGATTAAAGGTTTAGCGCTAACTTTGATTTAGATTGTCGAGTCCGAGCGACGATCGAGTCCGGTTGAGCAGTTATAATTATTTCCCAGTGCAATTGCAGTGCGAGCTAGAAGTTCGCACTGCAATTCCCAATTCCCCATTCCCAATTCCCCATTCCCGATTCCCGATTCCCGATTCCCAATTTGAGTTAATCTATTATTTTGACGAAAAAGATAAAATGTTATCCCAAGTTTTTTACTTGCTGCGTTCTCGTGCTGACGGCAAATATATCAGCGCTTGTCCCAATCCAGATTCGGCGGTGAGTTACCTGCTGATGTTCCGCGAAGACTATGACGCTTTGAGTTATCTCAATGCCCACGCTGCTGATGTTGCCGATCGATTCGGGGTAGAATCGATTTCTGGTTCTTCTGTCAAAAAGCTGCTCGAACGTTGGGGATTTAACGGTGTGGGGGTTGTTCAAGACCCCCTGTTGCCAAATATTGAGTTTTTAACAACTCATTAAAGTTATTTTCCTTAAAATTGAACTCGAATCATGAATCTAAAAAAAAGGTTGCCACACTCTCCCTTTGCGATCGCCGCTTATTGCCTAATTATTGCGATCGGCATCATGTTTTGGGGCGGGCCGAGTTCTGTAGCTGGAGCAGTTGCAGAATTGAGAATTGGCGAAGGGTCTAGCTCTGAGTTAGCCCTTCGTGAAGGTCATCGAATGACGATCGTGTCCGGACATTCTTTTTCATGCGATTGGAAAGATGCCTCCAATAACATCAATCGATGTAGAACGAACCTGAAAGGTCGATCGCTTGAGATTGAATTTAAGGTAGAACCCTTTAAAGTACCGCAGTGTAATATTAGATACAGCGGACAATCGTTTCAATGCGGCGGTTCTAATGACTACCGCCACAAACCCGGTCAAGCCGATCTCTGGATAGAAAATTCTCTGGGCTTAACAGACTTCGATCGAATTTGGCTTTTTTTAACCAATCCATTAGCCAATCTCTTCGGAAATATTACCGAAATTGATTGGGATAATATAATACCTATTTTGACTTGGGTAGTAGCCATTCTAATTGCAGCGGCACTCGGTTTGCACTTTATGCAAACACCCAGGGTTGGGTCGAGATTTGCAGGTTTCCTTCTAATCGTGCCGATATCAATATTAATCAGACCGATCGTTTGGTGGTTTACACTATTAGTCTTGATACTAACCGGACACGCTGATTGATAAAGTAATAATAAGTAATAGACATCTCCCATAATTATTGTGGAACAGGCCGTCCAGCCTGTTCTTCACAGCCTTTTTTGAAGATGTCTAATAAGTGATAAGTGATAAGTGATTAACTCTCGAATTATAATTTCCATTTTCAAGCGCGGAAGCAAAGAGAGTAGTCATGCGATAAAGCCGTTTCCCGAATTCTCGGATGAGATTCAAAATAGCGTTATCGATCGCCTCGCCTTAAACGGAACTTACACCGTGTAATGGCTGTAGCGATCGCCCGATCGACCTTCCCGAGTCCGAAGCCCCATATTTAGTGCAAATTGTCAAATTTTTCAAGGTTTCACCCTAAATCTGAATCCTGTTGTATATTCGTAGTCTGTTGATTTATTCCGACACGTCAGTACACAACCTATGGTTCGAGAATTAGAGCGATCGAGTGCCAGCGAGAAACGCAACCTGTCCGATTTCCCCGAAACAGCACCCGCAGCCAATCCAGTATTTTTCAGGACTTACAGCCGCCGTACCGAGACGGGAAGGGAGACTTGGGAGGAAGTGTGCGCGAGAACAGTCAAGGGGCTGCAAAAGCTGGGAAACCTCACCCCCGAAGAAACACAACTGCTGCACCGGATGCAAAACCAGCTCAAAACCCTCGCTTCAGGCCGCTGGCTGTGGGTAGGTGGCAGCAAATGGATCGAGCAACCAGAGAATTTTTCCGGCGCATATAATTGCTCCTCAACAAATATTCTCGACTGGCGTTCCTTTGGTTTGTTGATGGATTTGGCCATGATGGGCTGCGGCACTGGGGCAGTCTTGGAACCACAATATATCAACCAACTGCCGCCGATTCGCAACCGCTTAACCCTAACCATGCAAGGCGAAATCGGCTCTACACCCGCCCAGTTGCGCCGTCAAGCAACCGAAATAAAAATAGCAGAAAAAACTGCAACTATTTATGTCGGAGATTCTCGCCAAGGTTGGGTAAAATCCTATCAAACTTTGCTGGAATTATCCACAGATGAAAGATTTGCAGGAGAAGTTCAAGTATTTATCGATTTGAGCGACGTTCGCCCCGTGGGAGAACCTTTAAAAGGTTTTGGCGGAGTAGCAAATCCGGTGAAATTGCCCGACCTTTATCAGCGCTGCGCCGCAATTTTGAATAAAGCTTTAGGGCGGCAGTTAAATTCAGTTGAATGCTGCGTGTTGATTGATGAAGCTGCGGTCACAATTGTTGCTGGCAATATTAGAAGATCGGCCGGAATGCGTCAGTTTGATTCTGATGACGAACTGGGGGCAAATGCTAAAAATAATTTGTGGCAACAAGATGAAAGCGGCAACTGGAGAATAGATCCAGAACGCGATGCCCTTCGGATGGCCAACCATACGCGAGTTTTCCATACCAAACCTACACTAGAAGAATGTATTGATGCTGTCCGCAAACAGTATTACAGCGGTGAAGGTGCGATTCAATGGGCCGGGGAAGCTGTAGCTCGATCTAACGTTGATTTACTTTCAACACCGAGTCTTAGAAGTGAGTTTTTGAAAGCTTACGACGAAGGAAAAGCTAAAGAGTGGTTGCAGGAACGCCATCCTAATATGACTGCTGGCGAGTTAGAGCATCGGTTAGTCCGTGTGGGCTTAAACCCGTGTGGTGAAATCATCGGCTCTAATTTTCATTGTGTCAGTGGCGACACTCTGCTAATTACTAGAGACGGACTGCATAAAATAAAGGACGTTCTTGGAACTGAAATTGAGATTTGGAATGGTAAAAGATGGAGCTGCGTCACACCATTTAAGACAGCGAGTGATAATTGTGGCGGGCGACGCAAACTTTATCGTGTAAAGTTTGGTGATGGTACTTATCTGGATGCCACAGAATATCATCGCTTTTTTGTCAAGGATCGCTTTGATAAAGTTTACAGAGAAGTTCAAACCAAAGACTTGATGGATACAAGTCGGTATAGCATTCATACTGAACCTTTTACAATTCAGTATGAAGATGGCTTGAATATCGATTCAAGTTATGCTTACACTTTGGGAGTGGCTGTAGGAGATGGAACTACCGACAAAAATGACAAGGCGAAAGTTCGACTTTACGAACACAAAATGGCATTATCAGTAGCAGGAAATAAGTCTCCTGAAAGAAGCTATGACTATTTACCTGCTTTTACCGATGTAACTAACTTGAGCTTTTCTGGAGAGTTGCTGAAAAGTTTGAAAGTTAACCCAGAAGCACTAAATGTAATTGCGAGCTGGAATCGGCAAGCAATTTTACATTTTATTGCTGGATTAGCCGATACTGACGGCTCGAATACCCACAGTAATGGTATCAGAATTTATATTTCTGACCGCGATCGCGCTTTTAGAGTTCAGTTACTTTTGACCAAATGTGGTATTCGTTCGTCGCTAAATCTTTGCGCTCATCAAGGGTCAATTACTAATTACGGTGTCCGAAGTCTGGATTTGTATTACTTGCAAATTACTGACTGTGGTGAAATTCCTTGTCAGCGGTTAGATGTGAGCAAAGGGACGCATGCTAAACACAAAGGTAAATGGCAAGTGGTCAGAAGTGTCGAAGAATTACCAGGATTGCACGATACTTACTGCTTCAACGAACCAGAGTTTCATAAGGGAGTTTTCGGCAATACCCTAGCTGGAAACTGTAATCTTTCTGAGGTTCACCTCAATCAAATTGACCCTTACAATTTCAAAGAACAGGAGGAAGCTTTCAAGGCGGCGGCTCTATCTGTGGCGGTACTTCTCAATCACAAATTTCTTGAACCCCGCTATCAATACAGCCGCGAACTAGACCCGATTGTCGGCGTATCTTTTACGGGATTGTTCGATTTCTTCGTTCACGCTTTTGGCGTTGAGTGGCTGCGCTGGTGGGGGGAAGGCCGCCCGCAAACTCCCCAAGGAATTGCTTTTAAACAGCGGGAAGAAGAGTATTTGACTGGTTGGCGCGAGATAGTCAATGAGGTAGTTTGGGATTATTGCGATCGCCATTCCTTAAAACGCCCAAATCGCTGCACAACGGTTCAACCATCGGGTACTAAATCTCTGCTGACAGGTGCTTCTCCCGGCTGGCATCCGCCGAAAGCCCAGCGTTTCATTCGCCGAATCACTTTCGGCAAAAACGACCCCGTAGCCCTCGCCTGCATCGACTACGGATACAACGTGATTCCGTCTCAATCTGACAAAGATGAAAACGGTAATTTGCTGAACAATCCCTTCGACGAACGCTGTACAGAATGGCTGGTAGAAATACCTGTTGCGGTAAGTTGGGCTGACTTGCCCGGTGCTGATGAAATTGACATTAACAAGTTCTCAGCGGCGGCACAAATGGACTTTTATATGCAGGTGCAAAAGTTCTATGTCAGACATAACACTTCGGCGACGATTGAACTGCGCGAAAATGAAGTGGAAAGTTTGGGCACTCGGATTTATGAAGCCATTCGCGATGATGAAGGCTATATTTCCGCAGCGCTTTTGGCTAGGTTTGATGCTCTTGAAACTTTCCCGCGTTTGCCCTTTGAACCGGTGAGCAAGGAAATTTACACCAAGATGGTGGAAGAGACTTTAGCGCGCCGCCAAATAGATGTTTTTCATGCGGCACTAAGTCGCTATGACTTGGGTGAAATGATGGATTCGGGGCCGGCGGGCTGCGATTCTGATAAGTGTTTGATGCCGGAGACTAAGGCTATGTAATAGCCTTGAAGGAAATCCCCCGTTTGGGGGATTTTTTTATGTTTAATGGCAGATAAACAAAAAATTGTCACTCCCTCCCCGTGTCCGGGAAGGGGTTCTGTAAATTACCCAGCACTGACCTGAGTACAGGTACAGTGTGGGCTTTCAATAGCCCTGAAATGATCTTGCACATTGCAAAACAATCTCGAACCTTCGGGCTTATTTACGAAAGCCCCAATAGCAGCAATATTCTTGCTCCCGTTTAAGTCGGCGTCACCTTTCCAGCCACAATGACCACAAGCGAACTTTTTGCCATTCCTATAAGACTTACCCTTTACAGGGTGAATATGATTGCACTTGTGGCACATTTGGCTAGTGTATCTAGGCTCAACAAACAAAATCTTTACGCTATGCTTTATAGCTTTGTAGATTATAAATTGGCGCAACTGGAAGAATGCCCAGCTATTGCTAAGTCTCCGCTCTTTTTTCGAGCGTGGCTGCTGATTTGTACGATCCCTAATTCCAGTCAAATCTTCCAAAGCGACAAGTTGATTTTTGTTTTGAGCGTTAGTTAAGATACGGTGACTGATAGTGTGATTTACCCATGTCTGAAAGCGCTTTTCCTTGCCCGACAACCGTTTCAACAGTTCTCGACATCTACGCCGAGTGCTCCGTGTGCCTTTCGTGGCTTTTCGCTGGATATTTGCTCTCAACTTGGCATAATGATTTCTAACTTGGGCAATTTGTTTACCGTTAAATGTATCTCCATCAGAAGTAACTGCAATATCAGTCCTACCCAAATCACAGCCCAAAACGCGATCGCTTGGTGGAGGCTCGGCTGGTTGAGATTCAAGCTGAATATTGAGATAGTAACTACCATCTTTGCGTTTGCACAAAGTAGCAGTCTTGGGGTTTTGACCTTTTAACAATCCAAGTTGGTAGTTCCCGATAGCCAGTACAAACCGTTCCCTACCACCAGTAGTAGTCAAACTTACTGTCCAATCTTTTTCCCTAAAAGAAAAGATACGGGTATCGTAAGTGACGCTAGTAGGAGCAAAGCGGATGACTGGCGAACCATCTTTTTTAGCTGTTTTTCTGTTGCCAGAAACCCGTCTAATAGCATGGATTGCCAACTGCGCCGAAAGTCCAAACATATCTCTGACATTGTGATATACCAAGGATTGCATCGCCAATTCATTTGTCAGAGTTGGCGGCACAGTTTGATTCACATATTCACAAGCATTAGCAAACGCCTGAAGGGTTGCATCAATTTTGATGGACTGCTCAGGCGTTACTTGGAGCTTGCAAGATACTGTCAGGACTTGTTTCATGACAAGATTGTATCACGTATTGAATAAATTCTGTTGCGTTTATAGATAATTTGTTCAGCGGGTACGCCTCACGCGCATTCCTCCCGTCACTCAACTGAGTACCGTTAGACTGCGGGACTCCTGCTGTTTTAGTTGAAAATTACCGATCGGATGTTCTGTAGCAACTGTCAGCTTGCTGGGACTCCAGCAGGTCGGGGTTAAATATCACCGCGAAGTTCCCGCCAGGAACCAAGCGACGGAGAATCTCTAGATGACCGTCCGCATCCGATCGAGTGCGGAACTGACCAACTGTCAACCGCTGCATTTTGGGCAGCAAACGAACCAGCACCCAAGGGTAAAGTCGTTCTTTGTAAGGCATAATTAACTTGTCTCCATACGTATGGGAGCCAGAGCCAGTGCTGATAGGTTGGTAGCCGGGACGCACTGGCTTTCTGACGAACGTGATGTTCTCCTCTGATACTACGGACAATTTTTGGTTAAGTCAAGTTAACCATAGGAATTCTGAAATCGGTGCAGTGAATGAGTAGTGTGGGGGAAAAACTCAAACAGCGACGCCAATCGCTGTCTTTGACGCAGCAGCAAGTTGCGGATGTATTGGGCGTGACTGTAACCACTGTGAAAAATTGGGAAGCAGGCAGACATATTCCAAAACTCTATCTCGAACAGACGAAAGCATTGTGCGAGCTCCTGAAGCTGTCCTTAGACGATTTGGTAGATTAATTTTTTTTAATTGGGGTAACTAATAGCAACACGATCAGAGGTGCAATTTACGATTAAATTCCTACTAATTTACATAAAAACCAGTAATGTTAGTATACTATGAAGATTCGCTGCATTGCCACCAAAGAAGCTTATCTACCGGAAAACCATTTAAATCCACCGTTAGACATCACCACATAAACTGATTTTAAACTGATAGTAGGTAAAGAGTATATTGTCTATGCTATCTCTGAATGGCAAGGTAATTTATCATATTATATTTGCGACGAGCGGTATACTTATTATCCCATACACAATCGGGCCCCGTTATTTGAGATAGTGGATGCCAGATATTCTCGGTACTGGCAAGTGCAATTAGCAACTAACGGTTTGTTAGAGATTGCTTTTGAGTATTGGTTCTCCATAGCTTATTTTTACGAAAAACTAACTGACTCAGAAGCAGAAGCTGTTTTGATTTTTGATAAAATAAAAGAACTCATGGACGCTGAAGCTGCAATTCCTCAGCCCCAGCCTTTCTCAGTTGATGAGTTGCTGGCGATGCCTCCATTGCAGCCGGATCAACTAGCAAAAGTCCCTGGTTGAAATCATGTCAAACCACCAAAATGAGCCTAGAGAATACGATGCCGTCCTCGGCGCCCAAAATTTAATTCCTGTCAATGCTGCGGTACTCGGAGGCATCCCCGGCCTTAAAAGCCGCTTAGCCTCGCCCGCGATCGAAGCTAGAATCGCCGCACTCTCCGAAGCGCTGAAATATGGAGAAGCAGGGTTAAATTTGATAATTAAAGCATTGCGGGATGAGTCAATCCCGGTAAAATTTGCTGCCTATGCACTGCTGAAAGATAGAGATGACTTAAAGATTAAACCCAATTTCCCCCAAGACTATCTTCCTACATTTGAATTTGATGTCATCACAGTCGATTCGTATGGACAAGAAAGCAGCCGTCGTAAGTCATTTGCTAGCTTTTTTCCGGAAGACTTAGGACACGGAATTATACTGGAAATGGTTTACATTCCCGGCGGCACATTTATGATGGGTTCCCCCAACGACGAAGCAGGACGAGAGGATCGCGAAAGCCCGCAGCATCAAGTCACAGTACCAGCTTTTTATGTAGGGAAATACCCCATCACCCAAGCACAGTGGGAAGCAGTCATGGGAAACATTAACCCATCGTACTTTAAAGGTGAAAAACGTCCTGTAGAAGATGTATGCTGGTATGATGCTGTCGAATTTTGTGAGAAACTGTCGGAAACAACTGGGAAAACATATCGCTTACTGAGTGAAGCCGAATGGGAATACGCCTGTCGTGCGGGTACAACAACCCCATTTCATTTTGGGGAAACGATTACCCCAGAATTAGTCAACTATAACGGAAACGAATCCACAGATGTGGGGAGTTTTCCCCCCAATGCTTTTGGGTTGTACGATATGCACGGGAATGTTTGGGAATGGTGCAGCGATAAATGGCTTGACAATTATAATGGTGCACCGACTGACGGAAGTTCTTGGGAATCAGGAAACAATAATCGGATGGGGCGCGGCGGTTCGTGGGGCAACGATCCGAGGGATTGCCGATCGGCTGTTCGTAGCTACGATCCGCCGATCGATTGCTCCCTCTTCATGGGTTTTCGGGTTGCGTGTGTTGCTGCACAACCACCAAGATCAAAGAAAATCATGGCCGACGCAAAACTAAGTCCCACAGAGACCTTTCAATTCCAAGTCATCACACTCTACCACTGGGGAAACACCATCAAAACAGAACAGCGACAAGCCGAATACTTTAGTGAAAACCTAGGGCGCGGTGTCAGCTTAGAAATGGTACAGATTCCCGGCGGCACATTTACGATGGGTCCCCCTGACAACGAAGGAGTTAGAAGTAGCGATCGAATTCCGCAGCATCGAGTCACAGTACCGACATTTTATGCAGGGAAATACGCCATCACCCAAGCACAGTGGGAAGCAGTCATGAGAAACAACCCATCGTACTGTAACTGTAAAGGTAGTAAAAAACGTCCTGTAGAACAAGTATCCTGGCATGATGCTGTCAAATTTTGTGAGAAACTGTCGCAAACAACTGGGAAAACATATCGCTTACTGAGTGAAGCCGAATGGGAATACGCCTGCCGTGCGGGTACAACAACCCCATTCCATCTTGGGGAAACTAGTTCTCTAGAATTAGTCAACTATGACCTAAACTATTCCACAACTGTGGGGAGTTTTCCCCCCAATGCTTTTGGGTTGTACGATATGCACGGGAATGTTTGGGAATGGTGCAGCGATAAATGGCATGACAATTATGATGGTGCACCGACTGACGGAAGTTCTTGGAAAACAGGAACAAACAATGATCGGCTGCTGCGCGGCGGTTCGTGGTACAGCAAGCCGTGTGATTGCCGATCGGCTAATCGTCACCACTGTGCGCCGGAGGATGTCAACAGGGGCATTGGTTTTCGAGTGGCGTGTGTGGCTGCGTGGACTGCCTAGCTCTTTACACTCTTACCCTCTTGCGCTTGGCGATTTCCAATCGCTTCTTGTCAAAAAAAGTCTGCGGAGGCGGATTAGGAAAAAACAACGTTTATTTAAAAATATCTTTCCGCTTCTGCAATAGCAAAGTTGCGGTCAAATAAACTGCTGCGTGCAAACCTAAAATTCCCCAATTCAAAGCCAAGTTTTGCCATGTTGTTTCGTAGACTGCACTTTTTTCAAATAGCTGCGGTAAGATTGTACGATCGGGCAATCTTACCGCACTTTTCTCAACCGTTTATGTAATAATCCCGCGTTCCCTTCGCATTCATCGCTTCTCCGAGTCGATTTAACCCGTACACGTAAGCAGCAGTTCTCATGGAAACTGACAATTCCTGAGATTTTTTCCAAATTGCCTCAGTTTCTTCGACCATTTTATGCTTCAACCGCTGGTTGACTTCCTCCAGCGTCCAATAAAGTCCGCTGCGGTTTTGCACCCACTCAAAATAACTAACCGTTACGCCTCCGGCATTAACTAAAATATCAGGGATTACCTGAATTCCCCTCGCTTCTAAAATCAAATCAGCAGCAGAATCAATCGGGCCGTTAGCTACTTCAAAAATAAACTTAGCCTTAACATCATTAACATTGGCTTCCGTTATTTGATTCTCCAAAGCTGCTGGAACCAGCACGTCTACATCTAATGCTAAAAGTTGGTCATTTGTCAAGATTTCGTGTTCGATAATATTGCAAACTGAACCTTCACAGTAAAGAGCTTTGATACCTTTGTTAGAGTTTTTAAAGCCTCGAATACTCGGGATATCCAGCCCTTGTTTAGCATAAATTGCCCCTTGGGAATCGCTGACAGCAACAACTTTATAACCTACTTTCCAGAGCAGTTCTGCTATTTCTGCACCGGCATTACCAAAACCTTGTACTGCTACAGTTGTATCTTGAGGATTTAGCTCAAATTTGGGTAAAATAGTTTGTACTACAAAAAAAGCACCCATTGCTGTGGCGGTATCTCTGCCCAAACTGCCACCAATTGTCACTGGTTTACCAGTCACCACCGCTGGAGAAAGCTGCCGCTTAATAATATTGTATTGATCCATCATCCAACCCATAATCATGGGATTGGTGTAGACATCCGGCGCGGGAATATCGACATCCGGGCCGATGAAATCTGCGATCGCATCGACATAGCCCCGGCTCAACCGTTCCAATTCCAGTTTGGACAATTCCTTGGGATTGAGAGTAATTCCGCCCTTGGCTCCTCCAAAGGGCAAGTTCAAAACTGCACATTTAAACGTCATCCAAAATGCTAAGGATTGCACTTCATCAAGGGATACTTCCGGATGATAGCGCACTCCTCCTTTAGAGGGGCCTCTGGTATTGTCGTAGCGCACCCGATAACCTTGGAAAATTCGCAGGGAACCGTCGTCCATCCGCACGGGAATCGATACAATTAAACTGGATTTGGGATATTTCAGCCGTTCAATCGTATCCTCGGAAAGCGACACATATTTTAAGGCTCGTTCTAATCGGCGACTGGCATCGGCAAATAATGAATCAGACATAATAAGATGAAGGAAGAGGTTCGAGGTAAGAAGAAAGACAGGAGAAGAATTTTGACACGGATACCCGGATTAATTATTGAGTGTCCGTCAGATTTTGAAGTCCGAGGGAAAGGGAAGAAGGAAGAATAGCTGACATCTTAAATTTAAGTATCTCGGCTGACCTACTGGTTTTCCTATACATTTTAATTTAATCACAATCCAGGTTTAATTCTGTCAACTCTCAACAGTCAACTGTCCACAAACTATTTTGTGTCGATCGACTTTTCGAGCAGTGCCAAGTACCGATTAAGGAGATACACTTACAATAGAGGGTGATATTTAAGCTCAAGCCGCCATTTGAGTTCGCGAGTTCAAATCAGTGCCAGCTATCAGGGGAATTAAATTCTGAAATAGATCGAGGCTTTAGCTGACGTTATCCACTCAATTATTATTATGGTTGGACTCCTAGCCGCGCTCTCTGCGTCTGCGGCAGGGGGTATGAGAATTGCCCTGCCCCTGCTGTTAATTGGTTTGCTGCGGGTTGACAAACTTTGGTCGGAAATACCTTTATTGTCTGGGGTTCACCCCCAAGTGGTGCTCACCGTCTTGGTGAGTTGGTCGCTGTTAGAGTTATTTGCTTCTAAAACCTTTGCGGGACAGCGGGTGCTGCAAATTGTGCAAATTATTTTCAGTCCCATTGTAGGAGCAATTATGGGAATTGCGATCGCTCAGGTAAGTTCGATCGACGAAATTATTGCTCACCCTTGGATGCTGTGGATTATTGGTGTTGTCGGAGGTTTGTTGGCTTTAGTGCTGCAACTGGTACAAGCAGGATGGCTTTACCGGCTGCGGGGTTTGCCGATTTGGGTGATTTTCCTCCAAGATGTTCTGTGCATTTCGTTGGTGTTGTTTGCCTTTGACGCCCCGCGGCAGGGAGGGTTAGTTGCTATGATGCTGCTGTGGCTGGCAATTCGCAGTTCTAAAGAGTGGTATCGCTGGTACAGAAGTCAGGGAATACCGGGCGATAGGGGAAATCCCCGCCGCGGCAAGCGCGATCCTAATTAATTAGTGATTAGTTATTGGTGATTACTCATATCGTTTACGGTTGTTTCGGAATGATTTAACCGCAGAGACCGCTCTTGGCGCACAGTTCGAGAAGAGAGAGATGAATACAGGACGATCCCAACGGATTTGATATCATTAGTCATTTGTAACAACAGTCAACAGTCAACAGTCAACGGTCAACGGTCAACTGTCAACTATCAATTTAAAGCAATCCGATCGAGTGTAGCGGGCCCTGACCCGTAATTAACTCCAGCAATAGTGCCACAAAACCAATCATCGCCACACGACCGTTCCAAACTTCCGCCCCCGTGGTCAAACCCCACTCCCACTGCTCTTGAGGGTACATCTTAACTTTCTTGGAAGGGCGTATAACATCAGAGAATTTAACGTTGGGAGATTCTATCGACTCGATGACTAAATCGGCCAAGGCTTCAATAAACACCGGATGAGTATTCAGGGCGGGCACTCGGTAGAAATTCTCAATCCCCGATTCTTCTGCTAATTCTCGATACTCCATGTCAATTTCTTGTAGAGTCTCGATGTGTTCGGAAACGAAACTAATTGGAACTACCAACAAATCTTGGACTCCATTTTCTGCCAATTCGGTTATGGCGTCTTCGGTGTAAGGCTTGAGCCATTCCACCGGGCCCACCCGACTTTGATAAGCTAGAGTGTGTTCGTTCGATCGATCCAAATGTTCCATAATCAGACGAGTGCAATCTTCTATCTCGCGCTGATAGGGGTCTCCCGCCTCTTCTACATAGCTCAGGGGGACGCCGTGGGCGCTAAAAAAGATGTGAACTCGATCGGGATTCGGATTGTGGTCTAGTTCTTGGGCTATCAGTTCCGACATTGCCTGAATGTAGCCTGGCCGCTTATACCAAGAAGGAATCGCGGTATATTCGATATCCTTGAGCGCTGGATCTAGGCCCCACATTTCTTCTAGCTGCCGGAAGCTAGAACCGCTGGTGCTGATGGAAAATTGAGGATACAGCGGCAATATTGTCAAATGTTCTATGCGATCGCGCTTTATTTTGGCTATGGCCTCTTCGGTAAAAGGATGCCAGTAGCGCATCCCCACGTATACTCGAGCATCTTGTCCCTTGGACTGCAATACTTCTTGCAGCGAAGCGGCTTGTTCCTCGGTAATCCGCCGCAAAGGAGAGCCGCCCCCGATGTGGCGGTAGTTTTCCTGGGATTTCTGAAAACGCAGGGTCGAAATCAACCAGGCGAGCGGTTTTTGCATCCACGGAAACGGGATGCGAATGATTTCCGGGTCAGAAAACAAGTTGAACAGGAAAGGACGGACATCCTCGATTTGATCTGGCCCGCCCAAGTTTAATAGCAATACTCCCACACGACCCATAGCGGTTACAGCTCTCCCATCGTCTCAGTTCTGTTACTTATCTCGATCGTTTGACACTCCCGGGCCTGAAGGCGTGGGGATTCTTAATTCATCGACTGACCTTTAAGCGCTATGTCCTGGCGGCAATTCTTAAACCTTTCAACCGTAGAAAATACCACTAATTGACGAGTTCAACTCACAGCAACCGCAGAGGGTCTGTCTCCAAAAGCGTACTAGGATCTAGCCTAGAGTTCGGGTATGCCCTACCCTACTTAACAAATGAACCAAATATTTGTTTCCTGGTAAAGAGAATACGTTGATTCTCTAGCTGTATGGCGAGTTTTCGCGGCTAGGTGTCCAACAGTTTGTGCCTAAAAGTGTGTCTTAACTGTTTCACTTGAGGCTCCTGACTTTAACCTTGACTATCGTAGTATACCACAAGTGCCACCAATTCCCTGATTTTTGGGAATGGATTTAAGAAATTAAAGCCGTGCTAGAAGGACGGGGTTTTAAACCCAATTTCCCGATAATATCTTAAGTCGATAGCAAGGTATACATAATTTTGACTGTGGCAACACTTTTTAGAGATTTAAGTTATCGGTATCAGTGTCTCCTTGATGCGATCGCGCGTCTGGCCCGCCCGTGAGCGTAGGCCCTGAGGCTGGTTTGGGCCAGCGACGCTTGGAAAATTTTACCATCAGCGCGGAAACTAAAGTTTTAGATTTTTGCAGCAGCAGCCGTCAAACTACGCAATTTCTGGTGGAATATTCCCAGGATGTCACAGGACTTGACGCTTCGCCATTATTTCTGCAACTGGCACCAGAAAAATATACTATCAGCCAATTATGTAGAAGCTTTTGCTGAGTCGATGCCTTTTCCCGACTCTCAGTTTCACAGGAGTGCACAGCAGCGTTGCGATGCACTTCATCCGATCGGCGCAATTGCCACAAATCTTTCAGGAAGTATACCGCGCGATCGAGCCCGGTGGTCTATTCATTTTGGTAGATTTTTATCAACCCACAAATCCGGTTTTTTGGGCAGGGTTGGCTGTATTTTGGTGGTTGTTTGAGACTGAAACTGACTTGGGGAGTTTGTTGGCCCAAGTGGAATGGCGATCGTACAATTCCGAAGAAGATCGGCAACCAAAACTTTATGCTGGCGGCAACATTCAAGTAATCCAAGTTCAAAAGTCATATCAAATCCGGTAACATCGTGGGGACAATCACCGACGGTACAACCGGACTCGATCTAATTTATCTGCGTTAATCTGTGTTTGTCTGCCCTCATCTGCGGTCAAAAAAAGAGAATTTCTGGAACCGCAGATGACAATGGATTGACGCTGATTCACGCAGATAAAGAGAATAGATATCTGAATAATTCCGCTCCTAACAGATTTGATATCATTAGTCAAAAGTCATTAGTAGACAAGATTGCCGTTCCTTGCAAACAACCGGGAAAAGCATCTGCGTTTATCTGCGTTTATCTGCGGTTTCCCTATCAATTCCAAAAAATTGCAATAAGTCTACTAATGACTAATGACTAATGACTAATGACTAATAACTAATAACTAAACAAACTTTTTCGCTTCTGCCAAAGCCGCCTCAAACTTGAGCAATACATCCTTTTCTGTGTGAATAACTTTCTCTTGTTCCAGCAGCGGGCGGCCAAAGCGAAAAATGCCGTCCTGTTCTACGTGGTCTACATAAGGCAGCGTTTCTGGATGCGGCAAAAATTTTCGGCCAATTGTGTACGGCGTGTGGAAAGAAAAACTAAAATCAGGAAACTTGTCGCTCTTGATTTCCAGGTAGTAAAGCGAGTAATAATCTTTGGTTTCGGAGTACACGCATTCGCGGCACTTATTTACCAATTTGCGGTTCTGATAGAAAAAATCCCACTTATCCCAATAGTAGCCATCTTTCATCATTTCCTGGTGGTCGTCGCACAGTTCGAGATATAATTTGTCAGCATCCGCCGGACGGTAGAAGTAAAGCATGGCGTAGGGCATTTCAATCAGTAACTTGACAGCTTGATTTTTTCGCTGATACCATTCTTGCTGGTGAGTTTCGTAGACTTCCTTATATTTAATTGCTTTAAAGCTGTTGAGCTGATTTTCTTTTGCCCACCGCGACGCCCAAACTGTCCAGTAAGCTAGCTGGAAAGTTGCTGAAATTTCCGCTGAACCTTGTTCTTTCCAGTCGGCAATGATTTTTTCCCACTCGGAACTAAAAGCGACTCGGGATTGTTCGTTTTCTGCGGGGTTTTCTGTATTGATTGGGGAGGCTGTTGGGCGATTATTTTGAATCAGTCCTTTGGGTTCTTGGCGCCAATTATTAATATCGGTTGGCGTTAGACTTAAGATGAATCTTCGCTCGTGAACGGGATATTCTAAATGGATTCCTGATTTGCGGAAAGAGCGGTATTCTAGTATAGGGAGTTTGCCTTGTTCAATCCACTGCTGGCGTTCTGCTGGCGAACACTTGAGTATTGCTTCTACTTCTACCGGATCGACGGCTAATTCACTTTTGAATGTCTCCCAAAATCTTTCTTGTTCCGCTGGATTTACTTCCAGCACGGATACAATTCGGTTGACGAGGTGATCTGTTTTGTCTTGGCAATTTTGGGGAAGTCCTAAAAAGTCGAGGAGTTTGGTCTTGAGTATGCGTCTGGCTGAGATTAGCTCGGCTAACATGAGAAGCTCCAGTAGAGTCATGACTTGCGCCCTTGAATTGGCAAGATTTTTGCAAGTCTTATATATCTTAATAGATTCTCCTGGGTTGTCGGCAATTGAAAGGTCCGCGCGAGCGAAGCTATCCCGAACGCCCCTGCCTTCGGTTCGGGTAGGGAATCGCGGAACCTCGCCTCCATCCCTAAGCCAAAATACTCAAAAAAAGGGCAAAAGACCGATCGACCTTTTGCCCTTTTTGGCTAAAATCGATAATTGCGATCGCGCACCCACAAACTCACAGGCACAGCATGGCCTGTTTTGTCAACCTTTACTTCTACCAAAAAAGATTGTCGCTGGCTGCTTTGAGCTTGCCTAATCTCCTGATTGACTTTTTCCCTTTCATCCTCTGGCATATAATAAGTTTCTAAGCCGTATTCCATCAGGAAACCGTTATATTTGCCCTTAATTGCGATTTGGTTGGCGGGCAAATTGCCGGGATTTTCTAGACTGACGCGGACGGGTTTCCAAGCTTGGGGGCGGCCGGGATTAGTCGCGGCTTTTGGCGCTTCTAAGATTACATAAAAACTGGTTTGTCGATAGACATTGTGTGTATTTTGTGGACAAGCATCTCCCGGCGGACAAGGTGTTTTTTCGCCAGGTAAATCTTTCCAGCCGGGGAGTTTTTGGAGATTTGTGCGATCGGAAATATTATAGCTCAAAGCTTGGGAATATCCGCGCAAAAAGTCGTAAGGGTCTACTGGTACTGTTTGCAGAACAACTGTTTTGCCAGTAATAAAGGTGTAAACTGCGGGAGCTGGTACGGCGGCAATTAGTCCGATTTGCAGCAGCAAAGGAACCCACAGCCGCCACGCGGGAAGGCGTTTTGCTTCTGGGGGAAGCTGAAACTGATTTGTTGTATCTGCTGGATTTTTAACTAATAAGTCAATGTTGTTTGTGTTCATGTTATGTATGGGTTGTATTGTTTGCGGTTGTTTCGGAATGATTAAACCACAGAGACCGCAGAGGGCGCTGAGTGAGAGAAGAGAGAGATGAATAATTTCTATTCATCGGGCATTTTTGCGAAGTGGCGCTCGAACCACAAACCAGCAGCAATTACGCCGATTCCGCACAAAACAAAGACAAAAGATTTGAGCAACAATTCTGTGTTATATTCAAATACTCTGCTGATAATTTGTAGGGTGATTAATACCAGGCCTCCCCAAAAACTCTTGCGGTTTCCTAAAGCTAAGCCTTCTCGGATTAAGCCGACGGCTAGCAGAAATGATAAAACATTAAACAGAAAAGTCGCTAATTCTGGAATCCGAATAAAATTCAAGTGGTAAAGCGGTATTAAAGCGGTGACGAGTATCAAAAGTGCGATCGCACCTGTGGTCAAATTCACTCCTTTTTGTTTTGGTCGCCGCCGTTCCAAACGTCCCAAACGCAGCCACTCAAACACCGTTAAAGCGCCCGCAACAGCTACATTTGTTGTAAAAAGACTCCAACTCCAATCGGGCTGTGGGGGCGCAGGATTGAGGTAAGGATTGGGGGCATCCGGCCAAAACCAGTGGAAAGAAAGAATATAAAAAACACAGGCGAGAAACACGAGTGCTAAACTGCGGGCGGTAGGTTGAAACAGCCTGCTGTCTATATTCGGCCACATTGCATCGTCGTATCCCCACAGCAAAGCGGGCGGTAAAGCACAAAAAATTGCTGTGCCCCAGGTTGGATTTAACCCTTGGACGATAGAAACTTGTAGGGAGAAAATTAGGACGATCGCACCTATGGCAAAAATAGCACGCGACCGACACCAATAAGCCAGCGGCACAAACATTATACTGGCTGCGATCGGCATTTGCCGCACCAAAACTTGCAGCCAAGAAAACTCGACTTTGGAAGAGAAATCAAACACCGCCAGCCAATAGCCCAAACCGATTAAAAGTGCGGACAAAACGCCCAAGGAAGTCAACCGCAAACTGTAAGCCATTCCGAGCACGCCGATTCCCCAAGCAAGGAAAAGTCCGTAGGAAGAACCGCCTATGTGGAACATTTGCGCCATCAAAGCGATATTTGCTCCTAAAATCAGAGCTCCTAACAGCAACAATCCTTCACCTAGGAGTTTGTTTCGCCCTTTTGTTGCGGGCATATTTGGATGGGAGTTTTTGCTTCGGGATGGGGGAATTCGCCACAGATAGAAACCTGCAGCATTGACTGCTACGAAAAGACTTAGCAGCAGTGCGACTCTCACTTCTCGCGACCAAACTTGCCAGTTTGCCGCTACAAAGGTGATGACTCCTATACCGAGGAGAATGCCGCCGAGACTCATCAGAATGCTGAGGAAACGGTTGCGGGAGGCGGTTTCGAGTGTGTTGAATTGGTAGCGTTCCGAAAGTTGTTGGTAGAATGAAGTGTCGATGAGTCCTTCTGCTTGCCAGAGTTTGGCTTCTTCCCGCAACTCGCGCCGAAATTTATCTGAAATCATTTTTAATATTCCAGAGGATTTGAACTGTGATAGCTATTAATATGTCACTTGTGGGGCGATCGTCGATGGATGCTGGGACACCTGCGGAACTAGCACAAAAGTCTTTTTTGGGTTTTGATGTTAGTTTCAATCCCTAATAGGGGTTTAGTTTGATTGCGGCTGCGGGGCATAAAATATGCGTGGAATATGCCGAATGAGTTTCAATCCCTGATAGGGATTTAGGTTGATTGCAACTCCAATACCTTTGATCGATCCCTCAAAGTTTTATCAGTTTCAATCCCTGATAGGGATTTAGGTTGATTGCAACTGATCGGCATCATCACCAAATACTGGCGGTGCTCGTTTCAATCCCTGATAGGGATTTAGGTTGATTGCAACACGGTCAGCCAACTACAGGGCATTACGGTAAATGCAAGTTTCAATCCCTGATAGGGATTTAGGTTGATTGCAACTTTTAAGAATTGAACGTGCTCTGTCCGAGTTAAAAGATGAGTTTCAATCCCTGATAGGGATTTAGGTTGATTGCAACTAGGATGCCCATTGGGTTGCACTTTTTGCTATGTCCCCTCGTTTCAATCCCTGATAGGGATTTAGGTTGATTGCAACGATTTTGCGATCGCCAGCCAAGTCTCAAAAATTGAGGTGTTTCAATCCCTGATAGGGATTTAGGTTGATTGCAACAGATGGTTTAATTCCGCCACAAGGTCTGTCGGTAGAGTTTCAATCCCTGATAGGGATTTAGGTTGATTGCAACCCGTGGCGCAAGCCTTTCCACTCAAGCAACAAATGTTTGTGTTTCAATCCCTGATAGGGATTTAGGTTGATTGCAACCCACCGCATCAAAACAACGGGTGTGCTGCGACCGTTTCAATCCCTGATAGGGATTTAGGTTGATTGCAACGAAATAGATTTTGTCGGGATAGGCGGAGGATATCTTGTTTCAATCCCTGATAGGGATTTAGGTTAATTGCAGCTCAAGTAAGCTATGAAGATATTTCATGGTTCAAAAGTAAACGTTTCAATCCCTGATAGGGATTTAGGTTAATTGCAGCCAGACACAAAAGTAATTGTCATAAAATTACATGTTTCAATCCCTGATAGGGATTTAGGTTAATTGCAGCCGAGGAAGTCGAAGACAGTCCCGCTGACAATCTGGAAGGTTTCAATCCCTGATAGGGATTTAGGTTAATTGCAGCCTTGGCGAGTTTATCCGCACAAACATCTTTGCTGACGAGTTTCAATCCCTGATAGGGATTTAGGTTAATTGCAGCGAAAGCAGCGGTCAGTCTGCGGCAGAATTGCAATCGCGTTTCAATCCCTGATAGGGATTTAGGTTAATTGCAGCGCTTCAACATGATGAATGGCTAAGAGCTTGCCGAGGTTTCAATCCCTGATAGGGATTTAGGTTGATTGCAACCCGAGAGCGTCCAGTGCGTGTATCTCGTATAGTAAAGGTTTCAATCCCTGATAGGGATTTAGGTTGATTGCAACGTAGTAGCAGTTACTCCTACCGAGAATCCCGCTGTTTCAATCCCTGATAGGGATTTAGGTTGATTGCAACAAATTAGCTGCATCATTGTATGTAGCCACCTTCGTTTCAATCCCTGATAGGGATTTAGGTTGATTGCAACCTCAAAGGCAGATTCTCGGCTTAAATGCTGAAGACAAAGTTTCAATCCCTGATAGGGATTTAGGTTGATTGCAACCTTCAAAAGGATAAGACATCGTTTCACCTTTGAAGTTTCAATCCCTGATAGGGATTTAGGTTGATTGCAACTTCAAATCCCACCATCGGCTTTGGGTTTCCGGCACTACTGAGTTTCAATCCCTGATAGGGATTTAGGTTGATTGCAACCTGGCCGCTTCTTCCTGCGTTATCTTGTCCCGATTGACGCCAGTTTCAATCCCTGATAGGGATTTAGGTTGATTGCAACTTGAATCGGTCGAAGAGAAAATTGGTAACAACGATTACGTTTCAATCCCTGATAGGGATTTAGGTTGATTGCAACGAGCGCTTGAAAATTGCACGTCAGTCGAGTTATCATTGTTTCAATCCCTGATAGGGATTTAGGTTGATTGCAACTAGGGAGAAGTCGGAGCAACTACAGAAGCGCTCGTTTCAATCCCTGATAGGGATTTAGGTTGATTGCAACTCGAAGTAACCTCGGACGGCACTATTATCTGATGGGTTTCAATCCCTGATAGGGATTTAGGTTGATTGCAACACTTCAATGAAATTGTTGCCTGGACTAAGCAACTGATTGTTTCAATCCCTGATAGGGATTTAGGTTGATTGCAACTGGGTTCTACTAATCGCATAGTCTCTAAGATGGTGTTTCAATCCCTGATAGGGATTTAGGTTGATTGCAACATCGCGTCAAGTCACTCAGCCAACCTCGGAGAGTTTCGTTTCAATCCCTGATAGGGATTTAGGTTGATTGCAACTCTGGCAGTCTATATTTATGACCTCTGTAATAACGGGTTTCAATCCCTGATAGGGATTTAGGTTGATTGCAACCATAGAATCAGTTCGCCTAGTCTTGTACTATGGTCGTTTCAATCCCTGATAGGGATTTAGGTTGATTGCAACCCAATAATTAAAAAACAGAGAGCGATCGCCGATTCCGTTTCAATCCCTGATAGGGATTTAGGTTGATTGCAACCTGGCACGGCAGGAACTTCAACATTCGACAAGTTTGTGTTTCAATCCCTGATAGGGATTTAGGTTGATTGCAACCGTAGGTGGCTGTGTTCGGGTTGAAGGAGCTGTTGTTTCAATCCCTGATAGGGATTTAGGTTGATTGCAACACAACAGCGCTAGATGCTAATAACAATAGCAGTTCGATACTGTTTCAATCCCTGATAGGGATTTAGGTTGATTGCAACAGTTAGTTTCTGAAACTCTCACTGTATTTAGTTTTCAAGGTTCGTTTGCGTCTGTACACATCAAAAGTACCATTTCAAGATCGACCTGTCAACAGGCAAAATTTTCAACAAACCTCAAAACCTTTCACAGCAAGCAATACAGCATTTGCGTCCGTCGGATTTTTCATAAAGAGCCTTAAACCCATACTACGCAACAGATACAGGCGAAAAAAATCACCCCCTCAAAAAAACACCTACCCACAGGCGCAAAACTCAACCTTCAACCCGATTCAAATTCCAGTCGTAAGGCAAAAAAACGATCGCCCATCCATCACCCACAGCCGCCTCCGGTCCCAAATAACCGCCCACATACTCAGCCACCGAACCCGCCGCCTTTACAAAATCCTCCCCGTACCACTCAAAAATCTTGCTCAAATAAAGCGTCTTTTTCTGGGCATCATATCGCACCTTATCAGGATTGTGAATAAAACGGCTCGCATCCGCTTCTAGTTGAGTGCGTACCGACTCCGGGACATAAGCCCCCCGGCGCAGCAGCGGGCACCCGACAGCAGCGCAAACTAATGCAAAATGGATGCGCGGTTCCGCAAATTCCGGCCGCAAAATTGCGTGTTCGATTTGATTGAGACTGTACTTTTTGCCGCCAACAATCGTATTTGAACGAGTGAAAAAATCCAAAAAACTCAGCCAGTTGGGAATTCCCAAAACTTTGGGACGGATGGACGCGATCGGATATACTTCCAGAACTTGAGAAATTGCGATCGCATTGTACGCATTCAGCCACAGCGCCAGCCGCGCATCCGCATCAGTAAAATCCGCCAAATCCACATCAGCCAAACTTTCCAGCCACGCCCTCAAAACATCCGCCCCCTCAGCTTTCCAGCGCCGATAATTGACCCGGCCCAAATCGTCAACGTAGCGTTGCAGCAACTCGTCCCAAATCCTAAAGTCGATCGTACCGATCATTTATTACTATCCATGTGATAAGGCGGGCATTGCTTTAACTTCTGCTTCTATAGCAATCCTAAATCATTTGTCACTTTCTTACTCGCTCCCCGCGGCTTCGGGGAGGGTTGGGGTGGGGTGAAAAATTTACGACTCCTGCAAGGATTTCTATATTTAATAGTACCGTCAACCAAAATAACACCTGCAACGGTAGCATTTTTTAGATTAGGCCCGTCAAACCGGCTTTGGTTAAATTAGCCTCGCTTAAATTAGCGCCTTGTAAATTAGCTTGCCGCCAAGCAGCCCCGCTCAAAATTGCCCCGGATAAATTAGCTTCCCTAAAATTTGCTCCTCTCAAAGCTGCATTTGCTAAACTCGCGTGCCGTAGGGGAATGCTGCTCAAATCGTCGCCCGCACACTGGTCAGTTTACCACAAGAAATTGACTTGCTCGCCGTTAGCTGCAATCACCGATGTAGCCAACCCGAAAATCAGTCCCAATGAAACTGCTCCCAAAGTTACAGATTTCCTGCTCTTTACCTTCTACAATTTTAAAAGATTCTTAATTTCAACCTCAACACCGATCGATTTCTTCCGGCACAGCACCCCTCCCACTTTGAGCGGCAATTTTTTAATTTCCCCTTACCTCCATAACACACTATGACGGATCGAACCAACTTTTTCGATAAACTGTTAGCGGCTGTTGAAAACAATCAAAGTTTGCTGTATTTAGCCCTCGACCCCGACCCGGAAACCTTGCCCGCCCTCGTTTCCATGACGGCAGAGGAAACTAAAAGTTTTGTAACAGATTTGTTGTCAAAGCTCAAAAGTGCGATCGACCAAACAGCCGATTTAATCTGTGCCTGCAAAATCACCCTCGGTTTTTACCAATCTCTCGGTATTCGCGGTTGGGAATTGCTGCAACAAATTTTAACAATAATTCCTCCTCAGATACCCGTAATTTTAGATGCCAAACACTGCGATTTAAATACCAGCAGAGTGTTTGCCAAAATTGTATTTCAAGACTGGCAAGTTGACGCTATTACCTTAAGTCCCTATGCCGGATTCGACCAAGTAGCGCCTTTTTTGTTATACGCCCGAAAAACAGTTTTTGTCCTCTGTGCCACCGCCAACGCCTCAGCGGCGGATTTGCAAGAATACCCGACGCCAGAAAACCCTTTTTACTTGCAATTAGTCCGAATCTCTCAAACTTGGGGAACTCCAGAACAACTCGGTTTAGAAGTAGGAGTAATGCCGGATATGTTGGCGCGCATCCGCCAAGCTGCTCCTGAACGCCTAATTTTAGTCGAAGGAGACATCGCCGCAGAAAATGACCTTACAGAAGAAAACGACCTCGCACAACTGCTGGCCGCTGGTTTAAACAAAAATGGTGAAGGTTTATTGTTGCCAGTCCCCCCGAGTTTATTAGCGGGGAAAGAGCCGCGCCGAGAAATTGAGAAATTGCGGGATAATATTAATAAACAGAGGCTGCGGGCAATAGAAGGTAGTCCCACTTGCGAATTGTGGCTGCCCGATGTTTGCTTTTTGCAACCGGAACCTTACCGCGATTTAATCTTGCAACTTTATGACATCGGCTGCGTAGTTTTTGGCGATCACGTACAAGCATCGGGAGCCGTATTTCCCTATTACATCGACTTGCGGAAAATTATCTCGATCCCGCAGATTTTCCACCAAATTGTCAGCGCTTATGCAGACATTCTCAAGGATTTAAAATTCGATCGCATTGCCGGAATTCCCTACGGTTCTTTACCCACAGCAACCGGTTTAGCATTGCGGATGGAACGGCCGATGATTTTCCCGCGCAAGGAAGTCAAAACTTACGGGGCGGGCAAATTGATTGAGGGGCATTTTCAGCCAGGAGAAACGATTGTCGTAGTCGATGATATTTTGATTAGCGGCAAAAGCGTGATGGAAGGCGCGGGCAAGTTAAAATCTGCTGGGTTGAATGTGGAAGATATTGTAGTATTGATCGACCACGAACAGGGAGTTAAAGATAAATTGCAGGTTAATGGTTATAGCGCCCATTCAGTGTTAGCGCTTTCGGAAATTGCTCAAACTTTGTATCAAGCAAATCGCATTGATACCGAGCAATTCAATCTTTTGACAGCGGAACATTAAAGTATAAAATATCTAGTTACCAGGCTCTGCCTGGTAATTAATAAGCTGTGTTGCATCTAGATTGCCTATGGTATTAGAGAGGGAGAGGGGGTGAAGGGGAGAGGGGGAGAGGATTTGACGATTTTTGATCGGGACTCGAAATATACAATTTAAATGCACAACAGCTTATCTGGAGGCTCAGCCTCCAAAATTCTGTCTCGTTTGCCTTGTTTTAATGGAGGCTCTGCCTCCTGAAATGCGTTCCCAGGCTCTGCCTGGGAACGAGTAATCTTTAACAGCGGAACATTCAAGTAAGAAATTTCTAGTTTCTAGTTACCAGGCTCTGCCTAGTAATTAATATCTGGAGGCTCAGCCTCCAAAATTCTGTCTCGTTTGCCTTGTTTTGGTGGAGGCTGAGCCTCCTGAAAGGCGTTACCAGGCAGAGCCTGGGAACGAGTAAAGGTAAATATATCAACCTTGCAAAACTTCAATTAAAGCATCGCCCATTGCCCGACAGCCGACGAGTTTCATGCCTTCTGACATGATATCACCAGTGCGATAACCTCGATCCAAAACTTCGACAACTGCTTGCTCGATTTTATTAGCAGCTTCCGGCTGATTTAAGGCGTAGCGCAGCATCATTGCCGCACTCAAAACTTGGGCGATGGGATTTGCTTTATCTTGTCCGGCGATGTCTGGTGCGGAACCGTGCACGGGTTCAAAAACTCCCGGCCCGCTTGCTCCCAAACTAGCAGAAGGCAGCATTCCAATACTACCAGTTAGCATCGCCGCCGCATCGGAAAGAATGTCGCCGAATAAATTGCCGGTGACAATCGTATCGAACTGTTTCGGCCAGCGAATTAACTGCATGGCTGCGTTGTCAACGTAGAGGTGAGAAAGTTCGACATCAGGGTATTCTGAAGAAAGGGCAATAATACGATCGCGCCACAGTTGCGAAACGTCCAAAACATTCGCTTTATCAACGGAACACAGCCTTTTCCCCCGCTTAGAGGCCGTCTCAAAAGCCACTCGCCCGATTCTGTCAATTTCCGAGTCGGTGTAAGCCATCGTATTGACGCCGCGTTTTTCGCCTGTTTCCGTCTCAAAAATGCCTTTCGGTTTGCCGAAATAAATGCCGCCTGTGAGTTCGCGGATTACCATAATATCCACGCCTTCGACAACTTCCCGTTTCAAACTAGAAGCATCTACCAATTGCGGTAAAATAGTCGCAGGCCGCAAATTTGCAAACAATCCCAATCCGGCGCGCAGTCCTAATAATCCAGTTTCCGGGCGCTGTTCGCGGGGCAAATTATCCCACTTGTAACCGCCGATGGCAGCTAACAATACTGAATCGCTGTTGCGGCATTTTTCCAGTGTTTCTTCGGGTAGCGGATTGCCTGTTGCATCAATAGCAGCGCCGCCCATTAAAGCTTCTTGAAATTCAAAGCCGATGTCCAATTGCTGACCGACAAGTTTCAGGACATCTACCGCCACAGCGATAATTTCAGGGCCGATGCCGTCTCCTGGTAAAAGAGTGATGCGGTAGTTTTGAGTCATATCGATTTGGGAGTTTTGATTGTAGATTTTTGAGGGGAAGCTAAGAACTTCTTGCCGGCTTAGAATTATATCAGCTTATGTACGCCATCGCGCGAACTGGATTTTCACCCGTGAAGACATTGTATACAGATACCGACATCAACGAATACTTTCGCGCGCTGACGGGATTTCAACCCCGACAATTCCAAGCAGAAACAATCCACAAAATTCTCAACCGCCAAGATGTCCTGCTGAGGGCGCCCACGGCTTCGGGAAAAACTGAAACTGCTCGCGCCCCTTTTCTCTTTTGTGTTTGGGGAATGGATTTATTTGGAGGGCGATTTAAAAATTCACTGCAAAGCAAATTCTCGATATTCCGCTGCGGGCAACCGATGAGCTTCCGCACACTTTGGGAAGGACGGTTCACGCTCAATTTTTCCACTGGATAGGATGTGGAAATGCCGAACTAGCTCAAGAGTTGCACCAACAGGAGAATTTTCCCGGTGCTTTAGTTTTGAAACCGGGAAAATCTCCGCTGCAAAAATATCTCAAATTCGGATTGCTGCGGCCGGAATTGATGGCTCCTTTCCTATGGGGATTGAGTCAAGATATCGGCGCAGACATTGCTTTGACGGGGATTCCTTGCCGTTTGGGGGAAGCGGTGGAGGTTGTGGAAGCTAGCAGTTATGAGATTTTAGCAGAGTCGCCGCCCCAAAGGTCGATCGAACTAGAGTTTCTGTCGCCGACAAGTTTCAAGCAACTTCAGTCATGTCAGCCTTTCCCTTTGCCGGAATTAGTATTTGGAAGTTTGCTGCCCCGCTGGAATGTTTTTGCTCCCACAGGGCTGCAATTTCCGGCGGTTGAACTGAAACTTCGCGCAAAGCTAAAGGAAAATTGGAAAAAGTAGTTGGGTTTCAACAAATAGAATCCCGGCAACAGAACTGAAACATTTGATTTTTAGAAATGTCGAGCTTGGTCAAATTATTTCAACAAATAGAATCTCGGCAACGGGACCCAAACAATGTATAGGACAGGATACGAAAAGCCAAAATCCAGCCAGGCCGCGCACCAAGCGGCTGCCTTTCAACTCCTCGAATCCGCGCAACAACATTAAAATAAGATAAAAACAGTTCGATCGCACCCACGTACAAAAAAATCGGCAAGGAGTCGCGCAGTGGCAGAGGGCGAAGGCATACCAACACCAGCACAGATTGATTCTCGGGACTATTCTTGGGCTTTTTGGCCAGTTGTCCCCCTCTATCCCTACAGCAAGCGGCGCACCATCCGCAAGGAAATAGTCAAGGACACAATCTGGACTTTTGACCAGCTACAAGGCATTTTCTACGTAGTCGTCCCGATTCGGATGACAGTAATTAAACTAGAACCCGAAGGCCTTCTCGTCTACGCCCCCGTTGCACCGACTCCTGAGTGCATCCGCTTGGTAAAAGAGTTAGTAGCAGAGCACGGCGAGGTGAAGTACATCCTGCTGACAACGGTTTCCGGCATCGAGCACAAAGTTTTTGTCGGCCCCTTTGCGAGGTGTTTTCCCCAAGCGCAGGTGTTTGTCGCCCCGCAGCAGTGGAGTTTCCCGGTGAATTTGCCGCTGAGTTGGCTGGGTTTGCCCGCCAAACGCACTTCTGTACTGCCCTTTGACAGCAGCAACACGCCGTTAGCCGATCAATTTGACTGGGCAATTCTCGGCCCCCTCGACCTCGGTTTGGGCAAATTTGCAGAAGTTGCCTTATTTCACAGGCGATCGCGCACGCTGATGTTAACAGATTCCGTGGTTTCGATTCCCGAAAATCCGCCCGCGATCGTCCAACTCGACTCCTACCCGCTGCTATTTCACGCCAAAGAAAGCGCCTCGGACATTGTGGCAGACACCCAGGAAAATCGGCGCAAAGGGTGGCAGAGAATTGCCTTATTTGCCATGTATTTTAGCCCCAGCGTGCTGGAAGTGCCGCCGTGGTCCCAGGTGTTAGCCAACGCGCGCCAAGCGCCAGAACGCTCTAGGAAAGCTTATTTCGGGTTGTATCCGTTCAATTGGAAAACAGATTGGGAGCGATCGTTTGAGGCTTTGCGGGGAGGAGGGCGGTTGTTTGTGGCGCCGATTTTGCAGACATTGATTCTCAACCGCGCCCCGAGGGAAACTCTCGATTGGGTGGATAAAGTGGCGAGTTGGGATTTTCAAAGGATTGTACCTTGTCACTTCGATAGTGCGATCGACTCCCGGCCGCGTGAATTTCGGCAAGCATTCTCATTTCTGGAAAAACACTCGCCTGTTAATTCCTTACCCGAAGACGATTTTAAATTGCTCAGGCAGATTGATGCCGGTTTGAATAAAACTGGTTTGGTTCCCCCTGCGAAAGACAAGGTTTAATCTTACATCTTGCACCTTTGTTAAGAACAGGCAAGATGCCTGTTCCACAATAAAATTGAGTTTTGTGGAACGGGCCCCAGAGCCCGTTCCTAAACAGCTAATTGAGAATAGTGCAACATCTCAGTTGACTCAGATATCTGTAGGGACACGGCAATAGCGTGCCCTTAGCTTTCGCACTTAAACTCATCAAACTTCACCACTTCCGATTCCGGTTTCCGCGTATCAAAATAGTAGCTGCTAATTGTACCCTCCCCCGTATCAAAAATAGTAAAAGCCGTAATATCATTGCTATCAATATACGGCAGCGGCCGCCCGTCTTCTCCCAACAAAGGCGCAACAGTCGGCACCACAGGTTCCAATCCGTTCGGGTCTCCAATAGCGCTGTAAACTTCCCGATATCCCGGCGGCACAAATCGGCGCTTTTCCCCCGCAAAAGCACCGTAGCTGTTGCCTACATTAGAAGTCTCCAAAAAGTGCATTCCGCTGGAACTTACAAATCGATTCCACAAGTGCGAATGTCCGTAAAATACCAACTGCACCCCCGCTGTTTCTAGTAGCGGCACTACATCCCGAATCAGATAATCTTGGTGTTTCGGATACTCGTAACGCACCATTTTAATCTCGCCATCGAGAGCGCGATCGACTATTTGCACTGGATCGGTATAAGCAGGTACAATATTGTCACCCAGAGAATGCGGCGGGTGGTGAAACATCACAATTTTATATTTTGCCTGCTGGAATTCCGAACTCTTTAACTCTTGTTGCAGCCAAGTATATTGAGCGCTGCCCTTGACAATAGGCTCAAAAATATGCTGTCCGTAGCCCCATTTTTCGGGATTATTAAAATTTTCCTCCTGTTCGCGATACCTGCCTCTGGCACCCGGATCTAACTTCGGAGTCCGCCAGATATTCGTAACATACAAAGTTACTAACCGCACGTCCCCAAAAGTCACAGCATAGTAATTTTTTCCTCCCGGGAAATTGAAAATTTCGTCATAGGTATCGCTATTAAAAGTATTGTTTTTCAGCCAGATTTCGCGCACTGAAGGGTCATTATTGGGATTCAAAGATCCAGCACGTTGAGCGTATATTTTCTCGGCAGCGGCGCGGGGAAAAGGATCGTTAAATTCGTCACCGAGTGTGCTGCTATTTGAATACCTACCCATAATTTCGTGATTGCCAATGGCGGGAAATAAAGGCGCGTGTTGGATCAGTTCGCCGCCGCTGTAAACGGTTTTGATGCCGTTTTTGTCGAGTGCGGAAAATGCGCGACCTTGCAGCGCGGGAAAGAAGGCGCGGCCTTGGTAGTCGTCAAACCATTCAGAAGCGCGATCGGGTATATTAATTAAATCCCCTGCCATAAAAACCGCGTCAACTCTCCCAATTGTTTCGGCTACTTTCTGGAGATTTGCTGCTGTCATAGGCATCAATTGATGGTCGGAAGTGAGGAGAATTTTGAGCGCAATTCCTGCTGCTGGTGTCGGAGAAAGAGTGAATATTTTGCTGCTGACAGATGCACCGTCTTTCCTTTCGCTGGTGACTCGATAAGGAATGCGAACACCGGGCATTAAATTGGGGACTTCTGCTTCGTGGCGCCAGATGTCGCGGACAATTGGATTGCTGTCAATTATGCTTTGTTTGATTTCATCGGAAATGCGCGAGTCCTTGTCTTCGCGAGTGCGGCTTAGCTTCGTAGTATTTGCAGGCGCAATTTCATTCAGATTTTCGCCGTAAGCAACCGTGTTGCGAGTACCGGCAAACTCGGTAAACCAGACAACTCGCACCGAGTTTGCTGTTGGAAGTTGCAGAAACGGATCGGTTAAAAGTTGAGGTTCGTTGAGGTAAGATGGCATAATGAAACCTAGCAATAGGACAATCAAAATCAAAACAGCAAAAAACCAGGGATTGCGAGAATAACCTTGAGAAATTTCTACTTTATTGGGCAAAGGTGTTAACATAAGTCATTAGTCATTAGTTGTAGGGGGGTTTCACCAGCTAAACAGAACTCCCCCCCAAATACATATAAACCCGCCCCGCCAACTTTAAATTTTAAACTACCAACGTTATCAAAAAGTTAAAAAATTAGTAAAATATCTCACATCTAACAAACTTCAACCATTTTTTCACATCTTCCGATCTCTCCATTCTCTTTCTCTGCGCCCTCTGCGCCCTCTGCGGTTAATTTTTTTAAAAAATCTTTCTCAAAAATAATTGAGACTTGCGATATAACATTCTTAACACCCTTCCTTCAATCTAAAATCTAAAATCTAAAATCTAAAATCCCATGACCCGCCACCTTCTCAAAGCTAACTGCAAAACCGTACACTTGGGCGGTTTTTCTCCGAAGCTCGAACCTGCTTTAAGCGTGGATTCGGGCGATCGCATCGATATCGAAACCTATTCAGGATATTATGTTGCTGACAAAGCGCCCCGCGAATTTCTCACCCCCGAATTTTTAGATATTTGTCAGAATTTGCCTCCCAACCGCAAAGTTGGCCCGGGGCCCCACTTGCTGACAGGCCCGATTTATGTTAACAATGCCGAACCGGGAGACGTTTTAGAAATTAACATTGAGGATGTTTACCCGAGTTTACCAGTAGGATTTAATGCAATTCGCGCCGGATGGGGAGTTTTGCCTGAGTATTTCCCCGAACCTAAATTGCGGTTTATTCGGCTAGATTTAGAGCAAAAAATTGCTGAATTTCCCCCAGCTAGCGGCATTCGGATTCCCCTGCATCCTTTTTTTGGAATTATCGGCGTTGCCAATGCAGAAATCAACCGTTCTTCTATTCCTCCAGAGCGCTACGGCGGCAATATGGACAATCAGGAACTTCAACCAGGAACGCGGTTATTTTTACCTGTTTTTATGCGCGGCGGTTTACTGTCCATCGGCGACGGACATTCGGCACAAGGAGACGGTGAAGTTGACGGTACTGCCCTGGAAACTTCGATGAAGGGGACTATTCAAATCATCTTACGCAAGGATTTATTTCTGATATTTCCGTTTGCTGAAACGGAAACTCATTTTGTGATTATGGGATTCGGTAGAACATTAGATGAAGCGTTTGAGATGGCGGTAAAAGAGACGATTTATTGGCTCCAAACTTGGGCGGATTTCAAAGAAGAAGATGCTTATGTTTTTTGTTCCCTCGCGGTAAGTTTTCGGATTACGCAGGCTGTCAACAATCCCCAAAAAGGAGTTCACGGAATGATGCCCAAGTGTATTTTGCCGGAGGTGAAAATTATTGGCTACCGAGTTTGAGGTGGTATGATAACACGCGAGGGACAAAAAAATCAGGATCGCGATCGCACAAAGGACACAAATTTGTCACTGCTATGGTCGATCTCGATCGCAATCCTGTTGAGAAGTAAGCTTAAAATGGGGATCTGTTAGAAACTCTATATAAATCGAACTCAAGATGAAAAACCAGACTGACGATGTTGCCAAAAAAAATTTAGTCGATCGAGCTTTTGGCAGTGCAGCGATACCAGACCCGACAGCATGGGTGCACGAACATTATTTTCTGGCTAATTTCGCGGATACTCTCGCCCACCTCCAAGAAAATCTGTCTGAAGACAGTGGCGAAAGCGGCGAGAAGGGCGATTCTGGGGAGGGGATATTATCGCTCAATGGTAAAATTAGAGATATCTTGAGAGCTACTTTTAGTAGCGACGACTGCTGGCAGTATGTCGAAACTTTATTGTGAGTTTGGTAAAATCCATAAGTATTTGTACCTTGATAACTTGAGAGGGTAAATTTTACCAGTTTCAAAAAAGAATGCAACTGTAGGCGCCGGATCCAAACCCTTATGCAGTCTGTCATTCCTAATTCTTTAATCTCAAATTTCAAATTGTATCTGTTTCCTCCCCCAAGACTGACTCGCAACTGAGAGTGCCGGGGTGCATTTCCACAACAAATTGACCTATTTTGATGTATAGCCTTTCTCAGTAACATGAGGTGCTCTGGCGGGCATAGGGCATAGGCCTCCGTGGGCATAGGCATAGGACTCGCCCCCATACCTCGCCACGCTTGAGAACCGCTATAGGATACTCTAGGTCAACCCGAAATTAGTGTCGCTAGGAATTTGGATCGATCGCAAAAAAGCTCCACTTTCTTCGGGCAAGGCAGTATTGATAAACATCCCGCTGCCCAACTCAAACCCAGCTTGCTTGGTGACTCTGGGAATAATTGCGATATACCAGTGAAAGTATTTTGTTCCCTGTAGGGCGATCGGCACCGATCGAATATTATAGTTGTAATCGGGATTGTTCAATCCGTAATAAAGCTTAGCCAGTACAGTTTTCAAAGTATAAGCAAGATCGGTAAGTTCCGCATCGGTAATTTCATCAAAGGAAGAGGAATGCCGGCGCGGAAAAATCCAAGTGTGAAACGGTGAAAGTGCAGCGTAAGGGATAAAAGCGACAAAATGTTCACTCTCACAAATCAGTCTTTCTTTCGCGGCTAATTCATCTTCCAAAGTCCGGCAAAACAGACATTCTCCCGTGTCGTCAAAATATCTAATAGCTTCCTCGATGCGGCTGCGAAATTGGCTTGGTACAACGGGCGTGGCTGCTAACTGCGAGTGGGGGTGTTCGATAGAAGTTCCGGCACTTTCCCCGTGATTTTTGAAGATAAGAATGGTTTCTATGTAGGGATTTTTTTTAATTTCTACATAGCGCTGGCGGTATACTAAAAGTATGTTGGCAACTTCTTCAACGCTCAACAAAGCTGTGGTCAAATCGTGTCGCGGGTGTTCGACAATTACTTCGTGAATGCCGATTCCCGCCATGGTGCGGTGAATTCCCGATGATATCCTCATCCATTCTGCTGTCGGGGAGAGGGCGGGATATTTGTTGCAAATTGCCCTGACTTTCCAGTCGGCGCGATCGCCCAAACGGCAAGTTTCTAAGGTTCCGTCTTCTTCATTTCCCACGCAAAACGGGCAATCGGCACGGTGGGGTGGCACTAATGCTGGCAACTTTTTGGTGTTGGCGAATTGATCCGGTCTTGTCGCCCGTTCGGTGGCGATGATTACCCAATCTCTGGTAATTAGATTTTGTCTAAGTTCAGACATTTTCTTACCTTCAGTTTCCGGGTCAATTTGTCTCTTATTTTAGATATATGATTTGTGATTTGTCATCGCTTTTTGGTAAAATCTTAATAAATCTTGACTTTTTAATTTCCGGCTTGTAGTCTGCTAGATACCCGAATTATTCAATAATTCTGGTGTCTAAAGTGGGTAAAGCTAATAGCAGTTTGAACAAGTGAAAAAGAATCGTAAAATCGTTGCTAAATTCAAATCATCCGCGTGGATCGGCGGTTAAATTTTCTCACCCAGCCATTCCCTCCCCCTCGCCAACAACTCGTCCAAACTTTCGATCGGGCAAAACCGCATCTTTCCATCCCGCGAACCAGTTATTAAAAACTTCCCGTCCCGACTAAAACAAACACTATAAATCGGACTTGTTAACTCCACAAAATCAGCCTCACCTTTGAGCAAATTGCCTTTATAGCCGCTAAAGTCTGCAAGTAAATTCCCCTGCAAGTCCCACAATTTGGCGGTGCCGTCTTCTGACGCAGTGGTGATCGTATCTCCTGTGGGGCTAAAACTGACACTTGTTACCGAGTCATTATGTCCGGTGAATGTTACCAAGCAGTTGCCCTGCAAGTCCCACAATTTCGCGGTGTTGTCATCTGAGGCAGTGGCGATCGTATCTCCTGTGGGACTAAAACAGACACTTGTTACCCAGTTATTATGTCCGGTGAATGTTACCAAGCTGTTGCCTTGCAAGTCCCACAATTTGGCAGTTTTGTCAGATGAGGCAGTGGCGATCGTATCTCCTGTGGGGCTAAAACAGACACTTGTTACCCACTCATTATGTCCGGTGAATGTTACCAAGCTGTTGCCTTGCAAGTCCCACAATTTGGCAGTTTTGTCAGATGAGGCACTAGCGATCGCATTTCCAGTCGGGCTAAAACAGACACTTGTTACCCAGTCATTATGTCCGGTGAATGTTACCAAGCTGTTGCCTTGCCAATCCCACAATTTCGCAGTTTTGTCATATGAGGCAGTAGCGATCGCATTTCCTGTGGGGCTAAAACTGACACAATTTACCGAGTTATTATGTCCGGTGAATGTTACCAAGCAGTTGCCCTGCAAGTCCCACAATTTGGCAGTTTTGTCAATTGAGGCAGTAGCGAACATATCTTCTGTGCGGCTAAAACTGACATTTGTTACTGAGTCATGATGTCCGGTAAATGTTACCAAACAGTTGTCCTGCAAGTCCCACAATTTGGCTGTTTTGTCAACTGAGGCAGTAGCGAGCGCATTTCCAGTCGGGCTAAAACTGAGATTTGTTACCGAGTCATTATGTCCGGTGAATGTTACCAAGCAGTTGGCCTGCAAATCCCACAATTTGGCGGTGCCGTCATACGCGGCAGTAGCGAGCGCATTTCCAGTCGGGCTAAAACTGACACTATTGACCCAATTATGATGTTCGGTGAATGTTACCAAGCAGTTGCCCTGCAAGTCCCACAATTTGGCGGTGCCGTCATTGGAGGCAGTAGCGATTGCATCTCCATTCGGGCTAAAACTGACACTCCATACCCAGTCATTATGTCCGGTGAATGTTACCAAACAGTTGCCCTGCAAGTCCCACAATTTGGCGGTTTTGTCAAATGAGGCGGTGGCGATCGCTTCTCCTGTGGGGCTAAAACTGACACTCCATACCCAGTCATTATGTCCGGTGAATGTTACCAAGCAGTTGCCCTGCAAGTCCCACAATTTGGTGGTGTCGTCAGATGAGGCAGTAGCGATCGCATTTCCAGTCGGGCTAAAACTCACACTATTTACCAAGTTATGATGTCCGGTGAATGTTACCGAGCAGTTGCCCTGCAAGTCCCACAATTTGGCGGTGCCGTCAACTGAGGCAGTAGCGATTGCCTCTCCTGTGGGGCTAAAACTGAGATTTGTTACCGAGTCATTATGTCCGATGAAACTCACTAAGCGTTTGCCTTGTAAGTCCCACAATTCGGCTGTTTTGTCATATGAGGCAGTGGCGAGCGCTTCTCCTGTGGGGCTAAAACGGACACTATTTATCCTGCCAATATGTCCTACAAACTGGCGCCGTTCGCGGATTTTAGCAAGAATCATCTGCAAAGCTAACAGAGGATATGTAACGGGATATTCGGAAAGCGGGGGCTTATCTGGTACCCACTTCTTTAAATCTTCTCCTGTTTTGATAGCTGCCCGCAAGGCTTCTATTTGCTTTCCCTTCGACTGAAAAAGATTTAACGCCATGCGTCCAGCTTCTTCGATTTTGAGAACTTTCCTGAATTGTTTACGGATTTCTTTTAATAATTTATTAGATGTCCTCAGTTCTTGCCGTTCATCAGCTTGACTGGCATCTAAAAAATCATTATCCTCATCGCTTAAACGTTTCCCCACTTTCCACTGCAACGCATCATCCAACGCTTGGCCGCGCAACAGTCGGGAAGTATCTTGACGATTTGAGGCTATCCAAGCGGCGATGTTTTCCTGGTAGGGGCGGAGTTTCGCTAATTCTTGCTGTACCCAATCGAGGTTAAATATTTCTGGATAAATACGGTTGTAAACTTGCAGTTGACCGTGTTTTTTAACAACTAACCCCGATAACTGTAACTCGATTTCGGGACTGTTATCAGCGGCGACCCCCCCCAGCCCCCCCAAGCTTCGGGGGGGAGTAAGATTGTCTTTTTCCTCCTCTGCTAAGGGAGGATTAGAATTATCTTTCTCACCCCTTACTAAAGAAGAATTAGTGCTATCTTTCCCAGCCCTTACTAAAGAAGAATTAGTGCTATCTTTCCCCCCCCTTAGCAAGGGGGGGTTAGGGGGGGTAATAATTTGCTGATAGATGCCGAGGAGTTGGCTGGTACGCTGTTGGTTGCTGAGGATGCGATCGCGAATTGTTCCGAGGTGCTCGGGATCGTCGTTCTCTTCCCAATTGTTAATAATGTAAGCTTGTACCAGTTCGGCAATATCAGGATTTCTGGTTTCTGCTTGTTCTAGGACAATTTTACAAAGTTTTTGAGTCAAAAAAGGCTGTCCGCCCGTCCAGTCTAAAATCTCATTTAAAACCTGAATGGGACGATCGACTTTTCCTTCTAAGCCTTTCGCTAAAGGTGCAGCTTGTTCCTTAGTAAAACCTTTTAATTCAATAGCTTGACCGATATTAAAGGGCGTGCGCTTTTTATCTTGAATCAAATCTGAAGGTGTTGCGACGCCCAACAGACAAAAAGTGATGCGATTGTAGTCTGCATTTTGGGTACGGCGATTGTAGCAGCTTCTGATAAAAGCAAATAGATCGTCTGCCGAAAAATTCAAACTGAGAACACTATCTATTTCATCAATAAAGATGACTATTTTTTCGGTAACCTGCGACAGCATCACCGATTCAATAAACTCCCGAAATCTACGCAAGGGAGACAGCCAATTTCGTTCCTGCCACCAGTTTTTTAAATTAACATCAAGGTCTAATTCATAAGCCAAAGTATCAAGTATATTAGCATACCACTGTTCGGGATGCTCTAACTTCGTCTCGTCGCCAGACAAGTCAATAAAAACCGATCGAAGGCCTGCGGTTCGCAGTTGCTTGATTGTTTGAAGCGCTAAGCTAGACTTACCTATTTTGCGAGAATTGAAAACATAACAGAGTTTACCTTCCAGCAACGCTTGATAAAGCTGACTATCAGCTTCTCGCGTTACATAGGTTTGGGTATCTTCTGGGAGAGTTGATTCAGCTATATATTGATAAGTCATAGACGCACCGAGAAATATTGACGGTACAAATCGCAGCGGGGCAAACAATTATTATGTTCCACTCGCACCAATCCCATACTTTCTAACTTAAATGTTTGATGAGTTTCCAGCATCATCGGTTGATTTTTCCTTACGACTTCTCGGTAAACGTTTGCGATTTCTGGACAGAGTTTGAGCTTGCCTAAAAGTTCTCGCAAGTGATTAATAAAGGGACTTTCTTCAGTAGGTGAAATTTCTAAAAGCTTAGTCAGAGAAGATTGAGGAGTTTGCAGGTAAGCAAAAGCTGTTTGCACCAGATAAGGATAACCACCAAACATTTTCATAAGTTGTTGAATCTCCTCTGTACTCAGCCAATTGGGTCGATACTGTCGCGCTAACTGCTGCACTTTTTCCGGGGTAAAATCTGGCAAAGGTACAGTCAACCCAACACCCGCCAAAGGGGATGAGTTGATATCAAGAGAACTGTAAACTTCTGTAGCGTGAACGACAATTAACCTGATTTTTTGCCAGATTGCACCGCGGCGATCGCTCCTTTTAGCTGCATCATTCCACCCACGAAGTAAGCGACAAAAATCAACATTAAAAGTAGCTTGCTCAAAAACCAAGTCTACTTTCTCTAATACCAGTACCAAAGGTTGAGAAAAATCTTTGAATAAATACCTTTCTAAATATTTAGTGACGTTATGGTTAATACCGCCTAAAGTGTCATCCCAATGTTCCACTAATTTATTCTCCAACTCCAGTAAGTCGCCCAGAGTAACACACAACCACTGCAATAATTTCCGGTAATCCCCCAAAACTTCACTGTCAGCTTCCTCAAAACTGAGGATTGCAGTTTTGTAACCTTCTTGCGACGCGCGATCGAGAATTTTATCCACCAGTAAAGTCTTGCCCATTTTTTGAGGAGCTTTAATCCGAATGAGCGCTCCCTTTTCTAAAATTTGATCGTAACATTTATCTTCGCAATCGCGCTCTACATAGTAAAATTTAACTGGTTCTGGATTGTCATGGGAAATTCCACAATTTGCTTTTAATTTATCACTAACTAATTCAGGTTTATACTTGGCAAATAGCGGGATTAATTGATCGCGCTGTCGGAAGCGTTCGCCCGGTTCATTTTTAAAACCAAATAAATCGCAGATATTTGAAATATGATGTCTGACACTTGATGAATTACTAACGCCACAGGATTTAGCGATCGCTTCCTCTGACTTCCCTTGCAAAAATAGCTTTAGCACCTGACCCTGTTTATCGTTTAGCTTTTCGTACTTTTCCTCAAAGTCTTTTCGTTCCATCATCCGCATACCTGCCTTAGCGCTTTACCTGCCACTCTTACTAATTTACCACAGTTGTCAGCTTCAGCCCCAATCGCCTGTTTAATTTCACAAATTGACAAACACCAGCTAATTTGTGAAGTTTTTTTCACAAACCCTTCAACTCAATTGTCAAAAAAAGGGGCAATTCCCCGGCAATTGACAACTTTGTCGAATTTATTTATCAACGAAATAATAGTAATAAAGTTAGTTTATTATCGAAATTGTAGAGATTGGAATTAACTAAATGAAAACTTTAAAACGGCTGTACCAGAACAAGACTACATCAGCTAAAAAGGTAAAGCAAGTGAAAAAATCTGACAATTCAAATATCAAGTGGTCGATCGAGAAAGTTGTAGTACCGATCGCGATCGCCCTAATTCCGTTAGCAACAACGTACATCAGCACTCAAAATACCCAACAACCGCCAAATCCACCGATCGAGCACACCACTCCACCGTCACCATAACATCGGATGCGCTCGCCCTTGTTAAGCCAACTGCAACTGCACATTCTGCAACTTGCAAATAGCTTTCAAGACTTGCCCCAACAAGAGCGATCGCTCCCTGTCAGTCAAACTCAAGTCTGGTAAAATCTGATAAGTACAAGGATTGCCCCGCGTCAGATACACAAACTGATAGTTACGTCCATTCGTTGTCAATCCCCAAACAGACGATTGCTGCTGCAAACTTTTATAAGCATAAGTCAGCAATTGCGGCAAACCGGCCCAAGGATCGATCGCACTATTTTTCGCCTCCACTACCAAAATCCAAAACTGTGCCGCCGCGAGCTCTGCCTCCGGCTGATTTACCGCTAAAATATCCAAGCGCCCTTTAATTAAAGTATCCCCATCCTCAACCTCGATCGGGATGCTATCTTCCATTGTCAGCACGATCGGAATATCAAAAAATCCTGCTAATCTCATTAACGGTGAAAGCACTAAAAATTTAACAAGTTCTTCTGAAACTTTTCCGGCGGATAAGTAGCGTCGAAAGTCAGTTCTAATTTTTAATATTTCCTGCAGTTCTAATTCTGACAGCGGTTCCAAAGAGAAAAAATCGGTGAAGGCGTCTCCTTCTCGCTCTTCCAGTTTGAGAAGGCGGCGAACGTCATTTAGCGAGAGTTGGCTTGCTTCTAAATTTTGGGTCATGGCTTTTGTGCGATCGGCTGTTAATGTCAATTATAAAAGCATTACCATCGGATTTGTTATGATATAATCATATCATGTCCGCTCGATTACCCGACCTCAGGTAGGGGCGGGTTCACCAACAATATCTGCCAATAATTGACAATCTCAAAAACCCGCCCGGCCGGGATATTATGGTCAATCGATCGGACATGATATCATACCAGATATCGCTCCTGTAAATCGGGTAGATTGTATGAAAGCAATTAAAGTGATGGCAACGATCGACGATCGCGGACAATTGTGCGTTGGTGAACCGCTCAAGTTATATCGCAACAGCCGAGCCGAAGTAATTGTGCTGGTTCCCGAAGTAACAGAAATTAATAAAGAGAAGCAATCTCATGAAGCTAACCACCAAACCACGCAACTTGAAGACTATTTCAACTTCCTAAGACCAGATGATATTCGGCTCAAAGGTTCTCGGATCGGCATCGAAACCATTCTCTATGAATACCTGTTTCGCGCTCGAACTCCCGAAGAAATTGCCAACATTTATACATCGCTCACCCTCGAACAAGTTTATGCGACCATTTTGTACTACCTGCACAACAAAGAAGCAGTCGGTCAGTACATAACCGAATGGTTGGAATGGGGCGATAAAATGCGAGAAGAACAACATCGCAATCCTCCTCCAGTGACTGAAAAACTCCGCAAATTCAAAGCAGAAAGAGATGCAAGGAGAAAAGTGGATGTCAATCCAGTATCTCTTTGATGAAAATGTCGATCCTGGGTATGTTAACCAAATTCGCAGGCGCAATCCCGATCTGGTTGTTCTAGCAGTGGGAGAACTAACAGCACCTTCTCAAGGGACTCTCGATCCAGAAATTCTTATTTGGTGCGAAATCCATAATTTCATTCTTGTTACCAACAACCGCCGCTCTATGCCAGTTCATTTAACAGAGCATTTAGAGCAAAATTGCCATGTTCCAGGAATCTTTATCCTGAATTCCAAGCTGAGTATAGGTCAAAATATTGAACTACTGCTTCTGATTTATGAAGCATCATTTGATGATGAGTACGAAGATAGAATTTACAATTTACCAGTGCTATAATTTCTCATGCAGCTCCAACATTGACCAAATTGCCCCAAGTCTTAAGGAAAATAAACATACTTTTGCCCCAACTTATGCAAACAATAGTTAAAAAGACTAACCGAAATTAAAGTTAAGAACGATGTCACAAGATACCATCGAATCAATTCTGCATGAAAAACGCCTATTTCAGCCGCCCGCTGAATTCTCTCAAAAAGCTCACATCAAAAGCCTAGAAGAATACCAAGCCCTCTACGACAAAGCCAAAGCTGACCCCCAAGCCTTCTGGGCAGAACTCGCCTCCCAAGAATTAGACTGGTTCCAAAACTGGGATACCGTGCTCGACTGGCAGCCGCCTTTTGCTAAATGGTTTGTCAACGGCAAAATTAACATTTCTTACAATTGTCTCGATCGCCACTTAACCACTTGGCGCAAAAATAAAGCAGCCCTGATTTGGGAAGGCGAACCCGGAGACTCCCGCACCCTCACCTACGCGCAACTCCACCGCGAAGTCTGCCAAATGGCGAACGTCATCAAACAATTGGGAGTCCAAAAAGGCGATCGCGTCGGCATTTATATGCCCATGATTCCCGAAGCTGCGATCGCCATGCTAGCCTGCGCCAGAATCGGTGCAGTACACAGCGTTGTTTTTGGCGGTTTTAGTGCAGAAGCTTTGCGCGATAGGCTTCAGGACGGCCAAGCAAAACTCGTCATCACCGCTGACGGTGGCTTCCGCAAAGATGCAGCAGTTGGCCTCAAAGAACAAGTAGACAAAGCCCTCGCCAACAACGTCACACCCAGCGTTACCAACGTTATCGTCGTCCAGCGCACCAAACAGCAAGTGCACATGGAACCCGGGCGCGATCTTTGGTGGCACGACTTGCAAAAAGACGCCTCCGCCGACTGCCCCGCCGAACCGATGGACAGCGAAGATATGCTGTTCGTACTCTACACTTCGGGCAGTACCGGCAAACCCAAAGGAGTCGTCCACACCACAGGTGGCTACAACCTTTACACCCACATGACAACCAAGTGGATCTTCGACCTCCAAGATACCGATGTCTACTGGTGCACCGCAGACGTAGGCTGGATTACAGGCCACAGTTACATAATTTACGGCCCGCTTTCCAACGGCGCCACCACAATCATGTACGAAGGTGCGCCCCGCGCGTCCAACCCAGGCTGTTTTTGGGATGTGATCGAAAAATACGGCGTCACCGTTTTCTACACTGCACCCACTGCGATCAGAACATTCATGAAAATGGGCGAACACTTGCCCAACGCGCGCAATTTGTCCTCTTTACGATTGTTAGGAACCGTCGGCGAACCGATCAATCCCGAAGCTTGGATGTGGTATCAGCGCGTAATTGGTAACTCGAATTGTCCGATCGTCGATACTTGGTGGCAAACAGAAACCGGGGGAATTATGATTACCGCTTTGCCCGGTGCAATTCCTACAAAACCTGGTTCTGCAACCCTACCGTTCCCTGGAATTGTGGTCGATGTTGTTGACCAAGAGGGCGAACCAGTAACTAACGAAAGTGGCGGTTATTTAGTGGTGAAACATCCTTGGCCGGGAATGATGCGTACACTTTACAACGATCCCGACCGTTTTCGCCGCACCTATTGGGAATATTTGCACCCGAAAGATGGCGAATTTGTGTACTTTGCAGGGGACGGCGCGCACAAGGACAAAGACGGTTATTTCTGGGTAATGGGCCGCGTTGACGATGTAATTAATGTGGCCGGACACCGACTCGGCACAATGGAAGTTGAGTCAGCTTTGGTATCGCATCCAGCGGTGGCGGAAGCTGCGGTTGTTGGTAAACCGGATGAGATTAAAGGTGAGGATATTGTGGCTTTTGTCACGCTGGACCACTCGCAGCAACCTAGCGATGAATTGGCGTCTGAGTTGAAGCAGCACGTTGTTAAGGAAATTGGGGCGATCGCCCGTCCCGGCGAAATTCGATTTACTGATGCTTTGCCGAAGACTCGAAGCGGGAAGATTATGCGGCGTTTGCTGCGTTCTTTGGCTGCGGGACAGGAGGTTTCTGGGGATACTTCGACTTTGGAAGACCGGACGGTTTTGGATAAGTTGCGGGGAGGTTCGTAGGGGTATGCAACCGCAGATTTTAGCTGATTAACGCGGATGAACGCAGATATAATTACATTAGGGTTCATCTGTGATTTAATTGTTCGGTCTAATTGAAATCGGGTGCATCCCAATTTTGTAAGGGTTCTCGCATTCCGGGAGATAATTTATTTGTTATAAGCACAGACTTACTGCGGGAATGCGAGAGCCACTACGAATATATTTGCAAAAATGAGATACACCAATTGAAATCTTGCACAATAGCCAGAAACCGGGTTTCTTTGGGTTTATTGACAATGATGCAATATTTACGGCAATGTAGAGTGTAGGAATGTTAGAAAACCCTGAAAATAAAGTTTGGCTTGATGCAGACACAATCGTTGCTACTAGCGATCGGCAAGCTGCTATTCGTCGCTGCCGTGAGTTGGCAGAGTATAATGAATTAAGAGGGGAGGGGCGCTGCACTTTCTGCGGTGTCATTCTCAATAAGAGTGGTAAGTCATACCGCTGTATTTTTGAACGGGAGATAGAGGAATGAGTCAGATGTGGACTGAAGAGCAAATCAGACAAATAATCCCAGATATTGATTCACAGTTAGACGACAGCGATATTCCAACGGTGATTATTAAGGGTGAAGGTAGCAGTATTTTTCTCCAGTTTGAGAACCGTCGCGAGATTGAATTTTTGATTGCCCAATTATCTAACCTACTGATTCATCACGAGGAATTAGATATGGGAGTTACTGTTAAGGGGTATGTGACAACATTTGGTGAGTGTAGCTCTCAATAGGCTGCAACACTACTTCTGAAAGAAATTTGTGATGCGATCGCCCGCATACTACAGTTAGGCGATCGCTCTTGTGCTATCCAAGATTCACGGATATACTAAAACAGCTTATTTACCGCGCCACAAATGAACCGCATCGGGGTTAATTTCCGATCTTACTTGCAGCCACTCGTCTAACAAGTAGTCATCATCGACTGCTTCTGAATGCTGTTCGTCTTTGAGAATTGCCAAGACGTGAACTCCAGACGGATAGTTGACATGACGGATTTCTGCGTCATATCCCAAGTCTTGAATTTTTGCTAAAATGCGATCGACTGCACCGGCAACAGTAAGATCGACGGCAAGAATAATTTGACCGAGTTTAGCACCAGGTTTTACACATTCCAGAACAGCCATTACTCTTTCTCCTTGTAGTTGCGGTTTAAGATAATTGCATCATAATTTGCTATTATATAACCGTGAAGTATAATATTACTCGTGTTGTTCTATGCCTGCTTTAGACCTGTACCACAATACAGTTAAAAAATCTCTCATCAATGATGGGTGGATAATTACTCACGATCCTCTCCATCTGAAATGGGGAAAAAAAGATATGTATGTGGATCGGGGAGCAAAACAGGTGCTGGCAGCAGAACGAGGAGAACAGAAAATTGCTGTGGAAGTCAAAAGCTTTGTCAGCGATTCAGAGATGCAGGACTTGAGAGAGGCGATCGGACAATTTACTATTTATCGATCTGTGCTTCAGAGAACTTATCCAGAACATACGCTTTATCTGGCTGTTCGCGATATCACCTAGGAATCTCTATTTGAAGAACCGATCGGTCAATTAATGATTGAAGACGAAAAGCTCAAGCTGATTGTATTCGACCCAAATCAAGAGGCGATCGTAAAATGGATACTTTAGCTAACTTTAGAACCACCATTAAAACAGTTCTCGAACCTTACACAAAAATTCCTTACTCTCATGGCGATATAATTTGTAAAGCCGTGTTTGATGAAAAATCTGATTGTTACCTGCTAGTTACTTTAGGCTGGGATAAAGCCAAACGAATTCACGGCTGTTTGGTTCATATAGATATTATTGATGATAAGATTTGGGTACAGCGAGATGAGACAGAATACGGCGTGACGAAAGAACTTGTAGCTGCTGGAATTTCCAAGGATTCCATTGTTTTAGGTTTTCATCCCGCAGATGTCAGATCTCATACAGGTTATGCAGTTGTGTAGTTAATGAATTATTTGGCTCATCTATTCTTATCAGAAGGCACGCCAGAATCCCTGATTGGCAACCTCTTAGGAGACTTTGTCAAAGGAACGGCCCTCAACCTTTATCCCGAGGAAATTAGAAAGGGCATCGATTTGCACCGCAAAGTAGATAGCTACACGGACTCTCACGCCATAGTGCGATCGAGTAAAAGCCTTATTTGCGCCGATAGACGCAGGTTTGCGGGAGTTTTGATTGACGTGTTTTACGACCACTTCTTGGCTAAAAATTGGCTGGAATATTCAGAAATTCCGCTTCCCGATTTTTCTCGCCATGTCTATAAAGTCCTGCAAGACAATCGCGATATATTGCCTGAATCTCTCCAGCGCCTGCTGCCAACAATAATTGCCCGCGACTTGCTTTCATCTTATCAGGAAATTGCCGAAATCGGCATCACTCTTACAAGAATGTCTGCCCGAATCAAGCGGACAAATAACTTGGCAAGCGGCATAGAAGATTTGACAGCTAACTATCAGCGCTTAGAATCAGATTTTCGAGATTTTTTCCCCGACTTGATAAAATACGCCACAGTTGACAAATATTAATACAAACAACAAAAATTACACTTGCTATTGATAGCGAACTCGTGTATAATTTAACCGATACCTGCATGAAATCTCCAGTGCAACAGGGTTGAAAATATGGCAACCAGAATTCCGAACCTGCAAGTAACTAAAGTAGTTGATGGCGACAGCATCAAAATTTCTCTCAAGGGCCAAACCGAGTCTCTGCGACTGATTTGCGTCGATACAGAAGAAAGTCATCCGGGAGGCTCCAAACCTGTAACTGCGGCGGGGAAAGCAGCTTCGGAAATGGCTAAAAAATACTTTGCGACGGATGGCGGCGGACTTGCTCAAATTGACATAGAATTTGATACAGGCGATTCGGTTGAAGTGGCTTTACAAAAACACCGCGACAACTACGGGCGTCTCCTCTGTTACGTACATAAAGATGGAGAAAATTACAATCTAAAACTGATTGAAGAAGGCTGGAGTCCCTACTTTGTGAAATACGGGCGCTCCCGATTGTATCACCGACAAATGACTGAGGCAGAATCGGCAGCAAAAGCTTACAATCTGATGATTTGGAATCCGATTACCAATGCCAAAATTCCCTCTCGCAACTATGGTAATTTACTGCCTTGGTGGTCGATGCGAGGCTCGATTGTTGAAGAGTTTCGGTTGTCGGAAGCAACCGCAGGAGTGCTTTCTGTGAGATTGCACTACCCGAAAATCTTAGCGGCTTCTGAGAGAGCTAAATCTATTACTATTTTCTGCGATTTGCAGGCGGGAATTAATAAATGGATTGGCGGCAGCGCTCTGATTTATGCTGGATCGGTTTATCATAAATTAGATCTGTGGATACCGGATGCTGAAACTGATGAAATAGCTCCCTTGAAGCGGCTAATCGAGAAGCGTTATGCGGGCCTGGGACGGGGATATGTTTATGTCAGTGGGAAGGTGGAACAATACAAAGGGAAGCCTCAAATAGTTTTGAAGAATATCAAACAACTTTCAGATTTTCCCCGATAATATCTCAACTACAGTTAATTTCATCAATCCTTTTTACTGCATATAATTTTATTAGGAAGTACGAGGGCGCAAATAGAGGGCGATCCTAAAAAACGATCGCCCTCTATTCAGCCCTGATATTCTATTTATCAAGATATGCAGGAACATTTATTGCTGCATTGAAGTAGTATCAAAAAATCGACATCCTAAGCGATTCGTGCGTGCAGATTGATTTTGAGGAGTTGTTAGAGGAGGAGAGTTAGGAGGTGTGCTATTCAATTCAGAGACGGTAACAGATTTAGAAATGTTAGGATTTTTCCCGACATCGCTGGCAGAAGTGTTAGCAGCATTTGGTGACTCCGTACTTGTGCTATTCTGTGTTTCAGTTACATTGATCGGCGATTTGACAGTCATTTGTGCCTGACAGGGATAGGCAGTCATAGCAGAAATTACAGCAAAGCCCATACACGAAACATACCCCGTTGATTTCATCATATTTATCTAAACCTAAACTTCAAGAACTATTACTACTGCTTCTTCTAATAGATTAAGTTAGTGAAATTTTTATTTCAAGCGTGTTTATGCGGATTTTTTTTTTACTTAATAATTAGGTATCTTTATGTAGTAAATAAAGAATAAACTGAGAAATTACTACTAAATCCGGGTTAAATATGCCCTTTATGAAGGATGATATTGAAATCGCGTCTACACAAGCTTTTGTCCGCCGACGCAGACTAAAGAATAAAGGGGATATTTAACCCGGATTAGGTATTACTACTAAATGTAAAGCTTTAGTAAAGATAGCGGGTTTTTACTGAGAAAAAATCTTAAAACCTCCCGCTGGGGTTTTAATCACTGTCTGCTGACGCCCACTGCAGCATTTTCGCTTAACAGGCTTTCGGGCCGTTCCACAAAATTAAATTTTATTGTGGGCGGTTGCTGCGGGGCGGGTTCACCAAAATTGTTGGCAATTGGCGATCGACTTTACCCGCCCCCACAGCATTACACTCTTAAAAAGAGAAGGATGTTCTCAATACACCAACTGCGATCGGGTCGCTATCGGGAGTGTGACCAGGTTGAAAAATCAAGATCAATCCAGGAGTGACGCTGATATTATCATTCACCTGCCAGCGGTAGAATACCTCTACATGAGTAGTCGTTCCGGGTTGCCCGCCCTCACGCCCTAAACCCGTATCTAAAAAATCAGGTACGTTATTGCCTGTAGGTAAATTGCTGCTGACAATTTTAGGCGGTTGCCCGATATAAATTCCTCCTAAATTTCCTGTTTTAAACAAATCAGGAAAATTTACAAAAACCATATAATTTGTAGTTGCTACCGTACCTGATTTACCCGGAATGCGAGAATTAGTATAACCCGCCCAACCTCCCAGAGAAACTCGCGATGAAATGCGCCAATTTAAACTGGCTCCAACTGCATTTGTTTCCAGAGATGCTGACTTGTTTGTGCTGGGATTGATAGCAGTTAATTGACCATCGCCAGCCAAATTAATCAGATTACCGTCCGGCGAATAATCGTTAACATAATAGACAGTAACATCAACTGGATCGGCTGGTGTCAGAGTTAGTTGTAGACCCAATGTATTGTGTCCTCTAGGCCCATTAGAACTGACAAAAAATCCGGGAATGTTAGTAGAATAAACTGCTTGGAAACTGGCTCGCTTCGCAAATTGCCAGTCAATGCCGATACCGCCTAAACCCAAACTAGTGTTCAAAATTGGGTTTCTTTGGGCGAAGGCAGAAAGGGGGCCCGAAGCTGCACTTTCTGCCCGATTCGGCCCTCTAAAACCGGTAATCATGTTAACTCCTGCTGTTCCTGCAAACACTGCCAATTTGTCGCCGACAAGAAAGCGGTAGTTGAGGTCGCTGACAGTTAATCCAGGAGTTTCGCCTAAATTATAAGCAACGTTTGTGTCTTCGGTTAATTGTGGTGAATTGCTTCCATTCTGGTTGTAAAAACCGATTAATAAGTTACTGCGAGGACTAAATTGAGTGGTTAAATATAATTGAGTGAAGTTGATCGAGTTGACATTTGTACCGGGGTCTTTGGTATCCCTTTTGCCGTCTCTGGGAGTCCGATCCGCACGGTTCGGCGTGCGCCCTTGTATTCCAAAAATTGTGAATCCCGACAGTTTAGTTGTGGTCGAAAATTGATTGGCTTCTAGTTCGCTAGTTCGCGCTTCTAGCACATCCACTCTGCCTCGGATTGTGGCAATTTCTGCTGCAAATTCTTCTTGCAATTTTTGCAGTTTTATTAAGTCGTCTCCCTTAGCTAGACTTTCAGTTGATTTGGCGATGGACTCGCGGATTTTATCTAAACAAGCATTTACTCCGGCTGCAAATTCATAGCGCGTTATAGCGCGGTTTCCGCGATAGGTTCCGTCGGGGTATCCAGCTATGCAGCCATATCTTTCTACTAAGGATTGTAGTGCTTGAAATGCCCAGTCTGTCGGCTGTACGTCGTCCAGTTGCGAAACTGATGTGACTTGTTCCATTGAGTCGTCAGCAGGGTCAGTTAATGGGGGATTTTCTAATTTATTTTCTTCTACTAACGGAGGTATTTCTGCGGGCTGCGTCTCGCTGGCGTTGGATCTGTTAGTTTCTATCTCGCTGACAATAGGTAGAAGTTGCTCGGAGGTGGGATTAATGGGTAAATTTAGATCGACATTGCGAGCATTTTCGACTGATTTGCGATCGGGAGTACCCTCAAAGCGAGCATTTTCGACTGATTTGTGATCGGGAGTACCCTCAAAATTATCCGGTAAATTGTTTGTCGCTGCGAGTAATTGATACCATTCATTAACTCGATCTTCCGAATTTGCACTATTTGCTGTTGTTTCAGGATCTGTCGTTTCTGCTAATGCTGGAATGCTGAATAATGCCTGCAATCCGAATCCTAATATTAAGCTGCTAAGGATTTTCCCAATTTGTCGATCGCATTTGTGATTTTTCATGAGTAATTCTACTTTGTGAGTAAACAGCAAAAAAAGTGAGAGAAAGGGGGATTCCCTACGGGATAGCTACGCACGCGCGTACTATGCGAGATGAAGGGCGATCGTAAATTCCGTTTTTTCTCCCAAAACCGACGAACAAGTCAAACTGTCACCCTGGGTTTCTTCCATTATCTGACGGCTGATTGACAATCCGGTTCCTTTCCCAACAGATTTTGTAGTGAATGAAGAGTCAAAAATCTGCGATATTATTTCCTCAGACACTCCTGTGCCATTGTCTTTGATTTTAATCCAAATATCTCGCTCTCGCTCATATAACTAAGTAGTAATAGTGTAGTAATAGTAATGATGTTGGGTGCGGATGTAATCGATGCAAAAATATACCTTTGCTTAGCTTTTTATAAATCATCGAGCGCCTTTTTCAAGACCATTCATAAACACCGGATTCAGTTCTAATAGCATTTAAACAAACTAATATAGCCATAATTTTTGATAAGTTTAATAGCCGGACGGTTATTATTTGCCTTCAAACGGTGCTGCAAAATCATCAAAGTGCTATCAATTCCTTCCCGGATATCGGCTAACACTTTATACTAGCTGTCTGCACGGGAAAAAGTGCCGAGCGATTTTTTTAGCCATCGCTAACTTTTTTAATTTCTGTATCATTACGGTTGACAAAACAAAAATATTAAGTATAGCAAGTCTCGCATCATTTGTGAATTTCTTACTCCCTCCCCAAGGCATCGGGGAGGGTTGGGGTGGGGTAAAAAATTTACAACTCCTGCAAGGATTGCTATATATTTAACTTATTTAAACCCCTTAATACTATAATACTATCATCGCCAATCTGTAGCGGCCAATAGCTGCGACATTTATTCAAACTCGACAAATTTAAAAGCTATGTGCCAATTACTGGGAATGAACTGCAATGTTCCAACAGATATTTGCTTTTCTTTTGAGGGTTTTTCTGCAAGAGGTGGCAGAACAGACGTTCATCAAGACGGTTGGGGAATTGCTTTCTTTGAAGGTTTGGGATGCCGCCTTTTTATAGACTCTAAACCTGCGATTGCTTCTCCGGTTGCTGAAGTAGTGCGTCGCTATCCCATTCATTCAACTAACGTGATTGCTCACATCCGCAAAGCTACCCAAGGCGCAATTGCTCTGGAAAACTGCCACCCTTTTATTCGGGAACTTTGGGGGCGCTATTGGGTGTTCGCTCACAATGGAAATCTCGAAAATTTTTCCCCACAATGTGCCGGCGTTTACAAACCTGTTGGCAAAACTGACAGCGAAAAAGCTTTTTGTTTGATATTAGAAAAGCTGCGCTCGACTTTTCCTCAAAGCAAGCCTGCTTTAGGGGAAATTTACCCGGTTCTGGAGGAAGTTACTAAAACTTTGGCAGAGTACGGAATTTTTAATTATTTACTTTCTGATGGAGAACACTTGTTCGCACACTGTTCTACTAATCTACATTATATTGTGCGACAAGCACCTTTCGCTAGCGCGCACTCGATCGATGAGGATGTGACGGTGGATTTTCGGGAACTGACAAATGAGGACGATCGCGTGGCTGTTATTGCCACTTTTCCGCTGACTGATAACGAAGTTTGGACGCAAATTCACCCGGGAGAATTGCTGGTATTTCAGGATGGTTTGCCTGTCAATTATGGGTCGCTGGAGTTAAGTTAAATGACCGCTACGAAGCGGCTGCAAAATCTGTGTATTGCCGCATTCCCGGCTCGTGAAATGCCAACACGATATCTTCCTTGGGAACTCCTGCACGCACCAAATCCGTTGCAATCCCATCTTCTGTCCAGTCTTCTTCAATCCAAAATTTGCGATCGCGAATCCGAACGTAAACAGCCTATCGATTTTAGATTTTAGATTTTAGATTTTAGATTGAAGAATTGGAGAATAAATAACCGTTTTGTTCGTCGGTAATTAAGAATGTTTCGATGTCTGGTTGAGGATGGCGGCACAATTATAGATACTCGGTTAAAATATGCTCTATTACTTTGGGATACTCAGTTAGTTTATCCATTGCACTATTTTCTCTACTATCGATCGACCTTTTTTGCGATCGCCCTGCGCGAATTGCGATCGCCTCAAATCCCAGATTCAGTAAAAGCTAGGTTCAAATCATCAATCAACCTCAATTGTTGGGCCCACTCTGTTAAGTAACCCCGATCCAAATTCTCAGATTGGACTTTCAGAATTCCCAAAACATCATTCCATTGTTTTTGAGACTTAGACTGTTGCCGCCAGAGCAGTTTTGCCAACACAATATCTTCAGGAGAAGCAACCCAAAATTGTTCTACACCAGCTTCGTCAAGCGCTTCTAATCGTCGTCTTGCCATTTTTGAGCGATCGAATTCAGTATTAGAATTCAGCACAATATCAGCATTCAATACTAAAGTCATGTGAGTGACGCTCAACACCATCCCTCTACCCTCTTGAATATCTTCTACCGAACCCGGAGGGCAGTAAAAACCAGCCGTTTCTAGTGCTTCAACTAATTGAAAAATATTGTCCCGGAGCAATTCAATTACTAAATCTAAATCGCGTGTTGTTCTCGGGTCGCCATAGACAGAAGCGGCAACGCCTCCTGTAATATAATAAGAGACACCTAATGTTTCAAAAATTGGGTGCAACAGTTTAGCAATTTCGCTGGGGTCTTGCGTCCACATAGAGGGATCACTGGTGGGGGTTAAATTTGGCAACCACTTGCTACCTAATATCGATCGAGCAAATCGCTCTTTGTAGGTTGAGGGACAAGCTTTTTTCATTCCGCGCAAGCTAACAGTTTTTGCCCAACGATTTAATTTTGCCCCCATTTGCCACCGTTGGGAATTGGTGAGTTGCCGCAGTAGGTAAAAATCAATTGCATCAGCTTCAGGAGTTTTATCATCCGACTGGGGACGGTATCCAGGTTTGATGGATATTTTCGGTATGGATTGAATCATTTTGCTTGTTGATTTCCCTAATTCTATACATGATATCAGTTAACAAGGCTCACTGTAGTTCTGTCTGCACTTGTGGGCGATCGCAAATAACTTCCACGTAGCGTCGCAACTGCTACAATGTTTCCCAACAGAGCGAAGAAGTCAACGCTATAACCTGTTTCTAGTCCCTCAACGTGATGTTGTTCTACAACTGTACCGATATCGCCGGCATAAAGTCCTTCTTCTGGAAGGTTGCACAGCAAGATGACATCTGAATAAAGTTGATAGTTCATAATTCTTCTGATTCGGGAAATTGTTGCTCATATTGGGCTAGAATTTCTCGAACTGTTTCGGCGGCGATGTCTGATAGGTCTGATTTAGAATAGATCGTCACCAAAACGATCGAATCGCTAGTTTTGAGGTAATAAATAGCACGGTAGCCCGCGCTTTTGCCTTTTTGAATGTCGCTGTTCTTAATTCGGACTTTGAAAATTTCGTACTCCATTCCCGGAATGCGATCGCCCGGAAGTTCCCCCGCTTGAAGTTGTTCGATTACAGGCTGAATGTCGTTGCGAATGTTGCGATAGCGTTTGCCTAAAGTTCGCAAGTCTCGTTGAAATCGGGGGGTGAGTTCAATTTGGATCGGTTGTCGCTCAATTGTCATCGATGCCATCCCACAGTTGAGACAAGGGGAGAGTTTGTCCGGTAATTGCCTCATGGAAGCCTTGCTGAATCCCTTCGATGACAGTTTCAGTGGGGTCATCATCGGGATCGATATCAGTGTTTTGACGAATTTTTTGTTGCAGTTCTTTGAAGCGTCCTTTATAGATATCTTCCCATTTATCGGACTGCAAGAATTTGATGAAAGCTAAGACTTCTTGTTGTTGGTCTGGCGATAAGACCTTCACATTTTCCAAAATGGCTTGTTCGACGGTCATAATTATCCCTTTTTTTGATTGCTATTCTACAATCCACTAACAACATTATATCGCACGGGTGGGTTGACAGCAATTCAGGGGTGACTTCCATTAAATTAGTTTGGGATACTCAGTTAGTTTATCCATTGCACAATTGCCTCTACTTACGCAGCAAAACTATTAACCAGTCTAACTGTAGGTCTATCTGCACTGGTTGGCGATCGCAAATAACTTCCAGGTAGCGTCACAACTGCTACAGTGTTTCCCAACAGATCGAAGAACTCAACGCTATAACCTGTTTCTAGTCCTTCAAGGTGATGCTTTTCCACAACTGTACCGATATCGTCGGCATAAAGTCCTTCTTCTGGAAGGTTGCACAGCAAGATGACATCTGAATAAAGCTGATAGTTTATATCGTTCTCTGTTAAGTTGTCAATCTGGAATCAACGTAATCAAACAGGTAAAATGCCCCTCAAACGCAATATGTAACATTCGTCCTCCTCAGATTCACAACTCATAAATTCTATGTCGGAATATTTGTTTAATTGTTTCTTATAAGTTAACCGCATTAGTTGAAAATTACTTCTACATAGTGAGCAATAAGTTTGACATCTTCTCCTCTTTTAGAGCGGATTCAAGCACGGGATATGACTGTTTAGTTAATAAAACAACAATTTTAGAGCTGGAGTTTTTGCTGTTTTTTAACTCTACAAACTCATTTAACCCTTGAATTCCATATTTAATGATTTTTATATTAGCACTATAATCATCCCGGTGCATATCTGTTTCCACAGGATGTATGATTCCCAAGGGTCTGTTAGACTCAACAGAAGCTTTCACAGTGAAACGTGAGCCTCCGTCAATAGAACTTTGGATAAGAATCAAACCTGCTCCAAGCCCTGCTTGAATTCGACAAGATTTCACAACCGAAAAAGTATCTTGCTTCTTCAAAGGAGGAATTTCAGAGACAACAAGCCCACCATTTGTCAAGATGCGTTCAATATTAATTTCCGATTGCTTTGGCAAAGATCGGAAAGAGGGTTTAGCTAATCCACTGCCTACCACTCCGATTACCTCTGCAAAGCAATTGTTGTCACGATCTAGAATTGAAAAAGTGTCTATGCCATCAGCTAAACCATTACAGATGACCCAACCTCTTGAGGAAAAATATTTACCCACTCGTTCGGCAATTATTTTGCCATTTTCATTTGGCTTCCTTGTCCCAATGAGAGTAACTACATCTTTATCTAGTAAAGATAGGTTTCCCCTAAAAAAAAGTATCGGTGGAGGATCTTTTAAATCCAAAAGCTTCTGAGGATAGTTTGCATCTACAACAGAAGTGAAACCAATTTCATGAGATTCACATTCAGCTAGTATATCCTCAGCTTGAGAAATAGCTTTTTCGATTTCTAAAGCTGAATACTTTTTTCCCACCAATGCTAGAAGTTTAGTAAGGCTAGCATTAGCATTCGCACTTGACCAATAATGGTAACTATTTTGTATAGTAACCCGACTTTTCTTGACAAATACAGCCCCGACTCCCTTGAGAAGAGAGAATGCGAGAATAATCAAGCTTAGTTCCGAATTTCGTTCCATACTATGTTCTCCGTGTATCCGCATCCATCGCCACCATATCTAGGCAAAACGCAGGAATAAAACTTACTACCAGTTTGCCTATTTATCTTTACTTGTAGTTGTTTATTCAGGCCATTTACTACACACTTAGGACAGAGTTTACTACTGTTCACAGGTGTTATCAGATGAAACAAAGCAATAAATAGAATATTCTTTGCTCCTCTAGCACGTAGGTTCTCTGCCAGAGCATCTGCTGTAGCTCCAGTAGTGTACTGATCATCAATTATTATGACATTTTTGCCATTGACATTCACTCCATCCTGCAAGATAAGGTTACTACGCACGAACCTCCGCCGATCGCCTGCTGAAGGTTGTCTGCGAGTTGAAGAATCTACCCCCTCATTCCACTCAAATATACTGAGGCAGTTCAACGAGGCTGTCTTCTGTCCAACAAGTTCAACAATGAGGTCAAACAATTCCCCCATTTTATTCGCTGGTTGCGTTGTCTGCTTGTCCGGCACATAGGTAAATATATCCCATAAAAAGGATCTTTGCTCTAGGATACGGTCTACATAAGTTATGACAGAATCCCGAAGTGTATATAATAACTCTCTGCTTCTATCCGCCCGATTGAACTCGAAGTATTTCTCCGTAGTATGGTATTTATCGCACTCACCCTGAGACTGCCTAGCCAAAATTCTGTGAGCAGTGAAGCTTCCTGCCAGAAAGTCATCACGACGCGGTTTCCTTGCTAAGTAACTTACCGTACCCGTGTAACGAGCTTCCAAGCACAGTAAATTCTGCAAAGGATTCCTCAGAATATTTAGGATCTCATCATAACTCTCAGCGTAGTATGTAGAACCGCTCTTAATGTTTTTAACATAATCACCAATCCCGTCTCTAATCTCTAAATTTGTTGCTTCATAGAATGCAGTTAATACTGTTGGTACTCCTAGTCCTCGACCCAGTTCAATATCTAACCAAGAGTCACCAAGCACGTAACAATTGCTATCTGAAATTTCTATGTTTTGCGAACGCAAAAAATTAAGAGTCTTTAAGGTATTAGGTTTATCTGCAAGCGACAGTGCAGAAACATTACTAAAATACTCTTTGACAATTGTATTGACATATTTGGGATGCGAATCAGAGACAATAATACACTGAAATCCCAGACCTGTTGCTTCGGAAATAAATTCTCTAGCACCCTCAAAGATTTCAATCCGTGATAAATCTGTTTGCTGCTGCCCATCTTTCATGGGTTTCAATGCGATATCTGCGGTATTTGTTAAAGTTCCATCCAAGTCTATTAACAAAATTTTACGCTCGGCTAATACCCTGTTGTTCCTGGGAATTCTAATCATGGAATTCTCAAAGTTGCTCGTACTATTACCAGTGAGTGTATTAGACCTCTTGCAAAAGTCCTTTTCATAAATTTATTGGACGGGCAAGATTCCCATCCCACAAGGAAAAATAACTCTTGTGGGATGGGCATCTTGCCCGTCCTAGTTATTTTTGCAAGAGGTCTATTGCACTAAACCTATAAAAACCGAATACGCGGCATAGGTAGTGTGAGTCTAAAAAGGGGCTTCAACCCCTTTTTAGACTTCATTTTAAACCCTAGCTGCCGCCAATTCGGGCGACATCGCGAGCGTTTTCTTCAAATGCAGCCGTCAGCGCATCATCACCGCTTAAACCCGATGCGATCGCCCTTTCAATAGCCTGCAACACCCGCTTATAATCCCTCGGCATCACCTTCACAAACACCGGCACCATCTCATCCCACGCAGCCAGAACCTTCGATGCCTTCGCACTTCCAGTCAAATCAACGTGAGTTTGAATTAACTGCCGCAAATCGCTAATTTCCTCAGGATCCTCGAGTTTTTCCAACTCCACCATCGACATATTGCAGCGAGTAGCAAAATCCCCCGCCTCATCCAAAATGTAAGCAACACCGCCACTCATACCCGCTGCAAAATTGCGCCCGGTTGCACCCAAAACCACAACTTTGCCGCCAGTCATGTACTCGCAACCGTGATCGCCCACACCTTCAACTACCGCATTCACGCCAGAGTTACGCACCCCAAAACGTTCGCCCGCAATCCCTCGGATGAAAACCTCGCCGGATGTCGCGCCGTAAAGCACTACGTTACCGACAATCACGTTTTCTTCCGCGACAAAGGTAGAAGCTGGCGACGGATACAGGATAATCTTGCCGCCGCTGAGCCCCTTGCCCAAATAGTCGTTAGCTTCGCCTTCGAGCTCCAGGGTGACACCCTTGGGTACAAAAGCCCCAAAGCTTTGCCCGGCGCTGCCTTGGAAGTGCAGGTGCACCGTGTCATCCGGCAAACCTTCCCAGTTGCGTTTGGTGATTTCGTTGCCGAGAATTGTGCCGACAACGCGGTTGACATTGGTAATCGGCAGTTTGGCCTGTACCTTTTCGCCGTTTTCGATCGCACCTTTGCACAAATCCAACAACACAGTCATGTCGAGAGACTTGGACAACCCGTGATCCTGCGCCATCTGACAATAGCGCCCGACATCCGCCCCAACCTCCGGCTGATAAAGGATTTTCGAGAAATCCAAACCCTTAGCCTTCCAGTGTTCCACAGCTTGTTTCGCTTCCAAAACATCAGTCCGCCCCACCATTTCATTCAGCGTGCGGAAGCCCAACTGCGCCATAATTTCCCGGACTTCCTGCGCGACGAAGGTCATAAAGTTTACCGTGTGATCGGGGTCGCCGGTAAAGTTTTTCCGCAGCAGCGGGTCTTGCGTCGCCACGCCCACCGGGCAAGTGTTCTGGTGGCACACGCGCATCATGATGCAGCCCAATGTCACCAGCGGCGCGGTCGCAAAACCGAATTCCTCAGCACCAAGCAAGGCAGCAATTGCTACATCGCGGCCGGTTTTCATTTGACCGTCAGTTTCCACCACAATCCGGCTGCGGAGATTGTTGAGTACCAAAGTCTGATGAGTTTCCGCCAGTCCCAATTCCCAAGGTAAACCGGCGTGTTTGATCGAAGTCTGCGGCGAAGCGCCGGTTCCGCCGTCGTAGCCGGAAATCAACACGACATCGGCGTGGGCTTTCGCAACCCCGGCCGCGATCGTCCCGACTCCAACTTCCGACACGAGTTTGACGCTGATCCGCGCTTCCCGGTTGGAATTTTTCAAGTCGTGGATCAATTCCGCCAAATCTTCGATCGAATAAATGTCGTGGTGAGGAGGAGGCGAAATCAATCCCACACCCGGAGTCGAGTTTCGCACCTTGGCAATCCACGGGTATACTTTTTTACCGGGCAACTGTCCGCCTTCACCGGGTTTTGCGCCTTGCGCCATCTTGATTTGCAGTTCCCGCGCTTGGGAAAGGTACAAGCTGGTAACGCCGAAACGCCCGGAAGCAACTTGTTTGATCGCGCTGTTTTTCGAGTCGCCCCGATCGTTCGTCCAAGTGTAGCGTTCCGAGTCTTCCCCGCCTTCACCGGTGTTCGATTTGCCGCCAATCCGGTTCATCGCGATCGCCAGAGATTCGTGGGCTTCTTTAGAAATCGAACCATAACTCATCGCCCCAGTTTTAAAGCGTTTGAGAATAGATTGGATCGGTTCAACTTCCTCAATCGGTATCGATTCCCGCTGCTTGAATTGCAACAAACCCCGCAAGGTAAAATGCTGCTGGTTTTGTTCATTAACCAGCCCAGAATACTGTTTAAAAAGCGTATAACTGCCCTCGCGCACCGACTTTTGCAGCGCGTGAATTGTCTGCGGACTAAACAAATGCGCCTCGCCTTCTTTCCGCCACTGATATTCGCCGCCGACATCGAGAGTATGTCCGCTGGATGGGCGATCGGGGAAAGCGTGAGTATGGCGTAAAATTGCTTCTTGGGCGAGGACTTCCAGGCCTACACCTTCAATCCGCGAGGCTGTCCAAGCAAAGTATTTATCGACTACGGATTTGTTTAAGCCGATCGCCTCAAAAATCTGCGCGCCGCGATAACTTTGAATTGTGGAAATCCCAATTTTCGAGGCAACTTTCGTCACACCTTTAGTTGCCGCTTTAACGTAGTTTTTGCAAGCTGTTTTGTACTCGACATTTAGCAGCAATCCTTCGCGGATCGAATCGGCGATCGTCTCAAAAGCCAAATACGGATTAATCGCGCCGCAACCGTATCCAATCAGTGTCGCAAAGTGATGCACTTCCCTCGGTTCGCCGGATTCGAGCACGAGTCCCGCCCGCGTGCGCGTACCTTTACGGATCAAGTGGTGGTGCAGGCCTGCAACTGCCAGCAGCGCCGGAATTGGGGCTTTGTCCGGACTGATGCCCCGATCGCTCAAAATGATGATATTCACCCCGGAGGCGATCGCGCTGTCTGCTGATGCAAAAACCTCTTCTAAGGCCTGTTCCAGACCTTTTACGCCGCTTTTGGGGTCAAACAAAATCGGCAGTGTAATCGACCGGAAATTGCCCTCATTTACGTGTTTGAGCTTAGCTAATTCTTCATTGCTGAGAATCGGCGTTTTCAGTTCGATCAAATGACAGCTTTCCGGTTCTGGTTTGAGCAAATTGCGTTCAGCGCCGATCGTAGTTTCGGCAGAAGTTACAATTTCTTCGCGGATAGAATCAATGGGCGGATTGGTAACTTGAGCAAACAACTGCTGGAAGTATTCGTAAAGCAGTTTTGGGCGGTTGGAAAGCACCGCCAGCGGCGTATCCGCACCCATCGCGCCGACAGCTTCCACGCCATCTTTTGCCATCGGCGCTAACAGCAACCGCAGTTCTTCAAAGGTGTAGCCGAAAGCCATTTGCCGCTGGATCAATGTTTCGGGGTCGGATTCTGGCAATGCCGGCGCATCTTTCAGTTTGGCGATTTCGACCATGTGCTGGTCTATCCACTGGCGGTACGGGTGTTCTGTGGCGATTTTGGTCTTAATTTCCTCGTCAGAGACGATGCGGCCTTCCTCGGTATTTACCAGGAACATCCGCCCCGGTTGCAAGCGGCCGTTGGATGCAATCCGTTCTGGGGCGATCGGCAAAACTCCCGCTTCGGATGCCATAATTACCAAGTCGTCTTTGGTAACGCAGTAGCGGGAAGGGCGCAAACCGTTGCGATCGAGCACGGCCCCGATCGAAGTACCGTCGGTAAAGGCGATCGAAGCTGGGCCGTCCCAAGGTTCCATCAAGCAAGAATGGTATTCGTAGAAAGCCTTTTTCTCGTCACTCATCGACTCGTGGGCTGTCCAAGGTTCCGGAATCATCATCATTACAGCGTGCGGCAAAGAACGCCCAGCCAAAGTCAGCAATTCCAAAGCATTGTCAAAAATCGTCGAGTCGCTACCTTCGATGTTGATTAAATTCGGGATTTTCTTCAAATCGTCTCCGAACAACTCCGACTCGAACAGCGATTGCCGCGCGTGCATCCAGTTAATGTTGCCGCGCATCGTGTTAATTTCGCCGTTGTGGGCGATGTAGCGGTAAGGGTGCGATCGTTCCCAGCTCGGAAAAGTATTCGTGCTGAAGCGCGAGTGAACCAGGGCTAGAGCGCTTTCCATGTCCGGGTCGTGCAGGTCCCGATAGTAATCGCCGACTTGCACCGGCATTAACATACCCTTGTAGACGATCGTCCGGCAGGAGAGTGTGGAATTATACCAGTATGGGTCTACATTCGTCCTGCGAATCGCATTGTGAGCGCGTTTGCGGATGACGTACAGTTTCCGCTCAAAAGCCGCCTCGTCCATACCTGTGCCGCGCCGCAGGAACACTTGCTGCATGAAGGGTTCGCTAGATTTGGCGGTGTCGCCGAGGGACGAGTTGTCCGTGGGCACATCTCGCCAGCCGAGCACTTCCTGGCCTTCTTCTGCCGCGATTTCCTCAAAAATGCGCTGCCCGTTTTCGCGTTCAGTTTGATTTGGCGACGAGTAAATCGCGCCAACGCCGTACTCGCCGGCTTCGGGAAGTTGGATGTTTAGGGCCGCGGTTACTTTTTTCAGAAACTTGTGGGGCACCTGCATCAAAATGCCCGCCCCGTCTCCGGTGTTGGGTTCGCAGCCGCACGCGCCCCGGTGGTCGAGGTTGAGCAGGATTGTCAGTGCCTGCTCGACAATTTCGTGGGATTTGTTACCCTTGATGTGTACAATAAATCCGACTCCGCAAGCATCGTGCTCGAACTGCGGATCGTACAGGCCTTGCTTTTGTGGCAGTCCGTTGTGGTTCATTTTGATGTGTCTCTCAAAGTGGTGAAAAGATTTCGATCTAGAGTAGAGGATGGGATGACGATCGCTCTAGTATCATGTATTATAAGTGGATCTACTCAATTAGGTAGATCCACCAAAAAATCAAATTTTTTTATATCCGAGTAAAATAATAGTTAAAGCCGATAAATTAACTATGGAACCCGGAGGTTAAAGATTTATGCTTGAACACTCTTCAATTATTAGCGTATCTCCTGAGATTATGGGCGGGATCCCAGTATTGTAAAACTTCATTGAGTTTATAGGCAATTATAAACAATAATTGTATTATGTTGTGAGTGGTGAACAAGGAATAGGCATAGCCCAAAGAGCGGAAGTCCCAAATGCAACTAACAGAGAGGCACATCATTAAATCAACGGAACACCGTTTCGCCCAGATTGACGAACTAGCTTTCAAGTCCAAAAACCTCTACAATGCCGCTAATTACGTGATTCGTCAGAGCTTTATTTATGGATGGAACTATGTCAATTACAACGAAATGAATCGTTTGATGAAGTCTCACGAAGCATATAAGGCTTTGCCTGCCAAGGTCAGTCAGCAAATCTTGATGGTGCTAGACAAGAATTGGAAATCGTTTTTTGAAGCCGTTAAAGCTTACAAAGCAGACTCTTCAAAATTCACTGGTCGCCCGAAACTACCAAAGTACAAAGATAAGATCAAAGGGCGAAACCTTCTCGTCTACACGATTCAAGCGATTAGTAGCAAACAGTTGAAGAAGGGAGTTATTAAACTTTCTGGGACTGACTTTTTAATCAAAACTAAAGTCAATCCCAACCAGATTTGTCAAGTTAGAGTGGTTCCGAAATGTGATTCCTATGTAATGGAGGTAATTTATGATGCTTGTACTGAGCGTAGTCGAAGTGAACCGGAGTCCACAATCAGCAATGCCAACTCTGTAGCTAGTATTGATTTAGGATTAGATAATTTAGTGGCGTTAACTTCAAATCAACCGGGATTTATCCCTTTGTTGGTTAACGGGCGACCATTGAAATCGATCAACCAGTTCTATAACAAGCGAAAAGCACGACTACAATCCCAGTTAAAAATAAATCGTCAAACCACACCCCGGATTCAGCGCTTAACTCGCTGTCGCAATCAAAAAGTTGATAATTACTTGCATCATGCTAGTCGTGTGATTGTTGACCATTTGGTAGCGAAACAAATTGGAACGCTAGTAATCGGCAAAAATGCACAGTGGAAAACCGATATCGGTCTAGGTAAACAAACTAACCAAAATTTTGTCAGTATCCCTCACTCTCGATTAATTGAGATGTTAGAATACAAAGCTCGGTTGGTGGGAATCACAGTGATTGTGCAGGAAGAATCTTACACGTCCAGAGCAAGTTTTGTGGGTTTAGACTCAATGCCTGTTTATGGAAAAACAGAAAAAGAGCCTGTGTTTACTGGTAAGCGGATTAAGCGGGGTTTGTACAAAACATCGACTGGTCAGCTAATTAATTCCGATGTGAATGCAGCGTACAATATCCTCAGAAAAGCAATCCCAAATGCGTTCAGCGATGGGATAGGGAGCTGCGTAGTTCAGCCGAGGCGGGTCGATCCGCTCAAAGTAAAAGTGAAAGGGGAGGGGCTTAACGCCTCCCATGTCTATAAATGACTATACTTTTGCCAGCTATTTGCTTGTACTAGGGTTCCGGTACAAACACTTCTGGATTATCTGAAAGCAGGAGAATCTATTGATGATTTTTTGGATGGATTTCCAACCGTAACTAAAGAGCAAGTTATTAGGTTGCTGGAAGAGGCAGAAAAACAGCTTGTTGGCCACGAGAGGAGAAGTTATATCTTTTGAATTATTCAACCGCAGAGACCGCAGAGATCGCAGAGGAAGAGAAGAGAGATGAGTAATTCCGGTACCAACTCACATCTTGCACCCTTGTTAATAAGCTTTTCAAGGGCGGGCAAGATGCCCACCCCACAAGAAAATTTACTCTTCGCTTCACAGGCATCTTGCCTGTTCTTGAGAAATGAGTTTATCGCACTGTTAAGGCGACTTTATCCTCAGCGTCTGGGTGACATTCTCCACCAGTATTTTGCCTTCTCATCCACGATGAACATTGCTGAAAAATTGCAAAAAGTCGATCGACTCAAAGCCTGGTTAGATAGCTTTCGACCGCTTTCTCCCACCCTGGTTGCAGAATTGAAAAAACTCTACGACGTTCGGTTCACTTATCACTCCAATGCGCTGGAGGGAAATACCTTGACTCCGCGCGAAACCGAATTAGTCCTAGAAACCGGCATCACTGTCGGTGGCAAAACGAAAGCGAGAACACCTAGAAGTCATCGGACATCGAGATGCGATAGACTACATTGAAACGCTCATGCGATCGGACACGGAGATCGGTGAATGGGAAATTAAACAAATTCACAACTTAATTATAAGGGCGATCGCCCCGGAGGAAGCTGGACGCTATCGGCAGTTAGATGTCAAAGCCGCCGGTACCGAATACCTCTATCCGCCTCATTATTTGCTTTCGGGTTTGATGCCGGAATTTATCCAATGGCTCAACGATGCTAAAATCCGATCGTTACATCCGCTAGAGTTTGCAGCCGAAGCACATCTTCGCTTTGTTTCGATTCATCCATTTCGGGATGGTAACGGACGAACCGGACGGCTATTGATGAATCTCCTGCTGTTGCGGGCGGGATATCCCATTGTCATTATCTCTAACCAGGTGCGTGCTGCCTACCTAGATGCGATCGCAGAAGCACAGCAGCATGGTTCTGGGATTCATCCGCTCCTCGATCTTATTGTAGATGCGGCCCGATACTCGCCGATCGAAACCTTGCAAATCCTAGCAACCGCCAGCGATAGCCTGGGTCAAGGGCTACCTTTCTATCAAGAGATGCTAGCAGTTTTGCAGCAGCAGTCTCAAGAGCTGGATGAGAATTCACTTTTAATCAATATTCAAGCACCAACGGCCGTAGATGAAGATTTGATGTAGATTTGGGCGATCGCAAATATCGGGTAACAACCGCTGCGATCATTTTGCTATGGTGGTCAAGGCGGGTCGATCGAGCAGAGCAGACAAAAGTGCAAAACTCTACAGTCCGCTAACGGGTCCGCGCGATCGGACTTAGGTTTTAAGGATAAATTAGTTAATATCACAATCCAACGTCGTTTACCAAAGGATTCGCAAGGAATCCTCAAGGAGTGAAAATCATGGTTCAGATTCAAGATATTTCTCAAGTATCTACTCTGCACGCACCTGCAGCACCCAACGGAATATCCGCTACAGAATTGCGGCCTTGGGGTTCATTTACGACTCTAGAAGAAGGCCCCGGATATAAAATTAAGCGGATCGAAGTTAAGTCCGGACACCGCCTCAGCCTGCAAATGCACCACCACCGCAGCGAACACTGGATCGTGGTTTCAGGTACTGCAAAAGTTACTTGCGGCGAAAAAGAAGAAGTTCTGTTTACAAATCAGTCTACCTACGTTCCTCAGTGCATTTCTCACCGGCTGGAAAATCCAGGAGTTATCCCCCTGATTTTAATTGAAGTGCAGAATGGCGAATATCTCGGAGAAGATGATATTGTCCGCTTTCAAGACGATTATGCCCGTACAGAAAAGGCAAAGTAACTCACTCAAATTAACGTGCGCGGCCTGGCGCACCCTACATTCTCAGTAAAGTGCGCTAGATTCTGCGGGTAAGGTGCGCGGCCCGGCGCACCCTACATTCCAATTACAAATTACCAATTACCCATAATGATTCATCTGAGCAAAACAGCAGCGATAGAAGTAACGCGCCTCAAGTCGAAGTATCCGAACCCCAATGCTTTATTTCGTCTGGGCGTGGAATCGAGCGGCTGCTCGGGTTTGTCTTATACAATGGCATTTGACGATGCGCCAGCCCCAGAAGACGCTGTATGCGAGTCGGAGGGAATTTCCGTTGCGATCGACCCCCAGCACTTAAAATATCTCAATGAGCTCACCTTGGATTATTCAGAAGACTTAATGGGCGGAGGTTTCCGATTTCACAATCCCAATGCCGCCCAAAGCTGTAGCTGCGGCAACTCCTTTTCGGTAAAGGAATAATCCCTAGGATAACACTCAAAGACTTAGAAAAAGTCCAAAAAACCTTCAAAGAGCCCGGTCAAGACTACCGATATCGACGCCAGTTCAGCATTAGGAATTGACGGCTATGTCGAACTCACAACTCCCGATACTTACCCCGTAAAAGGATTAAATCAGCCAGGAATCCCCGGACTTGGACCGCCGGCGCGAGGTTGTTAAACTAGCGCCCAAAGAGCAAGTAGGTTTGTCATCACCGGGCGCGGCGGTTTGCCACCGACTCCCAGCTAGCGAGTCAGCAATAGATTAAGTAGTTCCCTACCCACTTTAGGAAGGCGGTTGAAACAGCGACTGCACAAACGAAGTCTGCCTGCACAGACAAGCGAGATCGAGGGGGGTATTTAAGTAGGATTTGGTATCAGTAAATTAGGACTAAAGTCCTTACTAAAAACCGATGATGACCGAATACATTAGGATGAAAAAATCATGAGTCAACAAGCTTGTGCAGATTTTTTTGCAGCCGTTAGTAGCGATGCCACTTTGCAACAATAGGTAGCTACAGCCCTATCCCAAGCAAACCTAGAAGCCCTATATGGCTACAAAGAAGACTAGGAGATATACAGCATGGAAGGCAGAACATTTACAGAAATTGAGGAGTTAAGACGGCTGGAAGCAGAAGGAAAGGCCTGGGTGCGGGTGGGAGCAAAACATGGGTACGAGTTTACATCAAAAGAAGCCGTCAATAAGCATCAAGAAATTATCCAAGAACATATCGTGGCTACGGCAGCGAAACTGAAGCGGTTGATATAGCAATCCTATTTGATTCATCAACAGGCCTCACCAAAGGCTGGTTTGTAGTGAGGACTGAAGTCCTCTCTTCAAGATTTAAATCAAGCTGGTGTACCGAGAATTGTCCACTGCATTAACTGCTGCCACTCGGGAGATTGAGCTAATAAATCTGCATCCAATTCATTTCCTGCATCCTGCGAAAATTCGGCAAAACATTCCACCCAATTAATTACTGTTTCCACAGGCAAATAAGGCGTATAATTCCAAGAACGCTGCAAAAACTCTACCATCTCAACAGTATGACCGGTGCGGTGCAAATACCAAGCAATCCAAACTAAGGTACTGTACTTGATTTGCTTTTCCAACAAACGTATTTTATCCGGCAATTCGGGGCGGGAAAAAAAATTGTCCATGACTGCGGCGAGGGATTTAGCCTGGGGTAAACCTTTGTACATGGCGCTTTGTTCGTGCTGGCGGTAGCAAACAGTTACTTGCTGCAGCCACTCTGCTTCGCATCCCATTAAGGCTAAACGCAGCACTAAATCTGTATCTTCCGCCGGTGGAAATCGAGGATCGAATCCGCCGGCGCGCTCTAACCAATGGCGGCGAAATACCATCGCGCTGGGTAATACTGGTTTCCACCGCAGCCACATTTCTAAGTCTAATTTAGGGACGTTTTGCCAGGGCTTGACATCTTTTAGCGGTTCGCCTATACTATTAACTAGACGCCAGCCGCTGTGGACTATTCCTAGATGCGGTCGCGCTGCAAATACAGCAAGTTGTGCAGCTATTTTGTCGGGGAAAAAGTAGTCATCTGCATCAAGAAAGGCGATGAATTCTCCTCGGGCTAGTTCGATACCGCTATTTCGGGCAATCGAAACTCCTTTATTTTGTTGGTAAATGTAGCGAATTCGATCGCTATATTTCTCTAAAACTAATCTGGTGTGGTCTCGGGAGCCGTCGTCTACTACAATAATTTCCCAGTCAGCAATTGTTTGGTGCAGCACGCTCTCTACTGCTTGGCACACGTAATCCGCGCAGTTGTAAGCCGGAATTACCACGCTTACCTGTGGGCTTCTATCGCTCATAATTAATATCAAGTTTGATGGATTATACCATTTTAAATTTGAGATTTTAGATTTGAGAATTGGGAAGGACTGATGACCGTCTGGTTGGGATCGCGGGCCTACAGTTGCTTTATTTTTTTGAACTGGTATTAGAATCAATATCCGCTGGGCTGGTTTACGGAAATCCGGGCTTGGAAATCAAGAAAAACCATGCACCCGCCCTACAAGATGTATTGGTAAAATGCGGTTGAGTCTTTATTTGACAATACTTATCGGGTGCCCCGGAGGCTGACGCACGCGATAAGCGAGGCTTTTTGAGCATAATTTGGTATCAAGAATTTGCCAAGGTAAGCTGTTGTGAATTCAGTACATCATGGGAGCGATTTGCCGCAGGCTGGCCCTCGCCTTTTACCTTCACATACTTGTCAGCTATTTCCACAACCTGTTCGGGATTGACCGGCTTGCTCAAAAAATCGGTAGCACCTGTAAATTTCGCTCGCGTGCGGTCAATTATAGTGTCTTGACTGGTCAAAAACACGATCGGAGTTTCCCGAAAAGCCGGTGTCTGCCGCAAAAAATGGCACAAAGCAAAGCCGTTTGTCTTCGGCATCAAGACCTCCATAAAAATTAAAGCAGGCTTGTGTTTGGCGATCGTGCCCACTCCCTGCATGGGGTCTTGAATTTTTAGGACTCGATACCCCTGGGGCGATAAAATTTGCTCTAAAAATTCGCATACTGCCGGACTGTCATCGATACAGGCAATCAAAGGGCGACCCGGCCCAGCGCTCACCGAGGCAAGGCGCCACTGTTCTATAGGCGACGGCAAGTCTGGTACTGTTCGGAAATTTACTAAACCCTGTTTCATGTAATTAACTAAAGCGCGAGTTGCGATTGTCACGCACTGCTTTTTCTTATCTGCAATATCCCAAAGAGTATTCTCGCCGTTAAATACGTTAGCCAAAGCGATCAAAGAATTAGAACTAAATCGATTTTCCTGCAACTGGGCCGACGCTTTTAAAAGCGGTGCTTGTTCTGGATCTACCAGCCACAAACCCATTTCTTTCCACTTCTGCCAAATTTGTTCTGTAGAACACAGCATTTTCTCTACTTCCGTGACAGACAGCAGCAAAGAAGAGGTAACTGTAGAAAAATATTTGTGGGACGGACGCCACTCCCGGCGCAAACCCGATTGACCGATCAGAGCAAAGAACACTTCAGAAACGCTGCTGTGGACGATCGCCTTAGCTTGTTCCAGACTCATTTCCCTGGCTGCTAGCCCTCGCTGAAGCAGTTGATATTCCCACAGTTCTGCAGCATCGAGGTCTCTGAGATCCACTTGAAAATTTCGACAGTGTTGCCCGATCGCCCTATACCAGCGCCTCGATCTGTGCGCTCCTCCTGTGGCATAAACCAAACAACCCTGAAAAAAGTAAAGTTGCCACTGTTGTTCCCCTTGTTCTAACACCAATTTCCCCGTTGCTTTTTTCTGGCCCAGGACTGCCACAGTATGAGACAACATTTTGTATCCGATTGCGCTAGCAGACATATCAACTCGCATCCCCTGTACTCTGTTTGTACTATTATAGCTGCTGAGTTTGGGAAGAAAACAGTAATATTACTGAATTTGGGTCACTAAAAACAACTAATTCTGCGAATTTAACCCCCTCAGGGAGCGATTCCCCTCGGGAGTTTTAGCCCGCTCGGATGCAAGGCCTGCGTGCACTATTAACTAATAACTAAAATACTGCTTCTAACTAATAACTAACTGGGCTGGCTATCTTTGGGAGGTACTGGATCGTAACCCCCAGGATGAAAAGGATGACAGCGCAAAATCCGCTTAACTGCCATGGACCCGCCGCGGCGGGCCCCAAATCTTTCTATTGCTTCGATCGCGTATTGCGAACAAGTGGGTTGAAATCTACAGGCGTTAGGCAGGTAAGGAGAAATACCCATTTTGTAGCCTCGGATTAATCCGATCAGCAATATTTTCATAATTTTTACCTCAGCGCTGGATTAGATTAATCGCAAAATCTTGTCCGGTACCTATTTTCAGTGTTGCCTCGAAGATAGCTAAAATACAATTTGAGGAGATAATATGGTACTTGTCTCTGAGTTCGCTACTTGACCGATACCTAAAAATTTACCATCTCGATCGTAAACCTGCAAGGGATACGGAGGTTGGGGTATGGGGTTGCTACTTTCCTCATAGGGCCCGATCGGCGTTTCGGGAATCGGGAGGCGCTGTCCTTGAAACCAGCGTTTGGTATATTCAGGGGAAAGGACGATCGCGCCTAAATGTCCCAAAACCGCCGATGGCAAAAGCGGGCAGAATTTATCCTCCTGCAATTGCAGTTCTAATTCTTCAAAACTTAGACTTTGGTCGAGCGAAAAACCGCTACTTTCGGTGCGAGTCAAACAAGCCAAAGTACCGCCTGCATTCAACACAGCGCCCAAATCCCGCGCTATCGCCCGTATGTAAGTACCCGCCCCGCAGGCGATCGACAAATCCAATTCCGGAAAATCCCCAGATCGCCAATCCAAGATTTCCAGTCGAAAAACTTCAACATTTCTAGCAGCAACGGACACAGTTTCGCCTTTTCTAGCTAACTCATAAAGGCGTTTTCCTCCCACTTGAACCGCACTAAAACTCGGCGGAAATTGCTCGATTTTTCCTAGGAATTTGGGCACGGCAGCTTGCACTTTTTCCAAACTCAACTCTGGCACCGGTCGAGAATGGATAATTTCTCCTTCTAAATCGTCAGTAGCAGTAGTTAAGCCAAACCGAATCGTGCCTCGGTAAGCTTTGTTGTGTTGGAGATATTGCAGAAGTCTGGTTGCTTTGCCCAGGGCGATCGGTAAAACGCCGGTCACAGCAGGATCGAGGGTTCCTCCGTGCCCGACTCGCTTGAGTTTCAATAGCCGGCGCACTCGCCCCACGCAGTCGTGAGATGTCATGCCCGCAGGTTTGTTGAGATTGAGAAAACCGTCAGTAGTCATTAGTCAGTAGTCATTAGTCAGTAGTCATTAGTCAGTAGTCATTAGTCAGTTGTCATTAGTCAGTTGTCATTAGTCAGTTGTTATTTGTTATTTGTTATTTGTTATTTGTCATACCAAATCCTGCTTAAATAACTTTCTATATCTTAGTCTGCGGAGGCAGACTTCGTTTGTGTAGTTTGAGGTCAAAAGCGGTTTCAAGCACCGAGTCTCATAAAATGGTTAGCCAACCCGGATTTTGTATCAGTCAACAGTCAACCGTCAACCGTCAACAATTCCCAGTTTGTGTAGTTTGAGGTCAAAAGCGGTTTCAAGCACCGAGTCTCATAAAATGGTTGGCCAACCCGGATTTTGTATCAGTCAACAGTCAACAGTCAACCGTCAACCGTCAACCGTCAACAATTCCCAATTAAAAAATAAAGTCTGCCGAACTGATAGAAGAGGGGGCTACTCCGAATAAAGTAGCGAAAGTTTCCTTGGTGGTTGTAAGCTGAATAATTGTACTCGGCGAAGTTCCGGTCCCAGCGGAAATGGTGAGTTTGCTAAAAGTGAGGCCGGCAGTCAAGCGAATTCGATCCGTACCATCAGTAAAGTCTGTAATCACATCACCATCTGCCGAACTCCCGATCGCAAAAGTATCGTTTCCGGCGCCGCCAGTTAAAGTATCTCGGCCTGTATCGCCCGATAAACAGTCATCGCCGATGCCACCAAACAGCGAGTCATCGCCTCTACCCCCAAAAAGCGTGTCATTACCCGCGCCGCCCAACAAAGAATCGCTGTCTTGGTCGCCAAACAGCCTATCATTGCCGTCGTCGCCGCTTACCGAGTCAGAACCTTTGCCGCCGTAGATACTATCGTCGCCCGCGCTGCCGAAAACGCTGTCGCTGCCGCCACCGCCGTAGAGGGAATCGCTTCCCCCTAAGCCCAAAATGCTGTCAGGGCCACCCAAACCAAATATCAAGTCAGCGCCCCCACTACCACTGAGGGAGTCGGGGCCGCTTGTGCCCCTCCTGCCGCCAGCAGCCCCTCCGGTAGTGGTACCGCCGGTGGGGGTTGGGGTTGGGATGGGAATTGGTTGAGATGGCACTGCTGATGGCATGATTCTGAAGATGGGTATAAATTTGCAATTCTAACTTAACTTAAAAGCGGAAGTTATAAGCTTGCCAACCGCCGAGATGAGAAATATCGATCGCATCCGCCACAGCATAAGGTTCGCACAAAAAGCCCTGCACCGTCGAGCCGTCCTCCAACACCAGCGTACCAATTCCCAGCGGCGGGGGAATTTTAGCGACAAATCCGCCGAAAGCGGAGATCGACAACTCCCAAACTTCCACCTCGATCGCGCTACCGCCCTCTATCTGACGCACCAATCCCGGCTTGCCCAGAGCAGTACCCGTCAAAGCGTACAGCTTGTAAATCGGGCTGGTACGGCAGGCGCGAACTAAAATGCCTCCCCCCTCGATTAGTTGATAATTCAGCGGCTCACCGCTCAAATGAGCGCCAACTACGGCTATTTTGACTCGTTCTTCTGAGGAAGGTTTGGCTGCGATGGCGGGTTCCGGGAGGGTTGGCAGCGCCTGGCCGGTTGCGCCCAAAGTTCCCCCCAAGCGATCGTGGAAAGCAGATCCCAGGCTGCAGAGCGATAGATCGTGCCACGCAGGAGCCATTAGTGTCAATCCTGCGGGCAATCCGCTGCTTTGAAACCCGCTGGGAACTGCGATCGCGCACAAATCGAGCAAATTCGCAAAGTTCGTGTAGCGCCCGAGATTGGTGCCCGGCGCGATCGGCTCGGCTGCAACTTCTGCGACAGTATAAATCGTACCTGTCGTCGGTACCGCCAACACATCCATTGACTGCCACTGAATTTCTGCCGAATGGCGGAGCTCTGCCAACCGATAGGACGCCCGGTAAGCCGCAACGGCATCGTAGCGTTTGCCGCCGCTGATAATTTGGTAGACGATCGGATCGATATCCTCTGGGTGCGCGTCGAGGAAATCGCCGATCGCGGCCAACCTTTCTGCTACCCAAGGCCCGCCGTAGAGCAGTTCGGCAGCGTCCGCAAAGGGTTTGAAGTCAATAGGTGCGATCGTGCAGCCCAATGATTGCAAGCGCGCCAGAGCCTCTCGGTAGCGCTGTTCGGCTTCTGCATTCCCGAAAAATTCGAGTTCGCCGTCTGCGGGAACTCCCACCCGCAAGCTGGATAAATCCGGCAAAACTTTCGTTTCTGGGCGACGAGAAAACGCATCCTCAGCGTCAAAACCGCTGGCTACTTGCAGCACGGAGGCCGCATCGGCACAGGTGAGAGCGAACACAGAAACGCAATCGAGCGATCGCACCGCCGGCAGCAGGCCGCGAGTGCTGAGGGAGCCGCAACTTGGCTTCAGCCCGACAATGTTGGTAAAAGCAGCGGGAACCCGCCCCGAGCCTGCGGTATCGGTACCCAGAGCAAAACTCACCAATCCGGCGGAGACTGCTGCTGCGGAACCGGAACTCGATCCGCCCGGGATGTAGCGCCGATCGAACGGATTGCGACAAACTCCATAGGGCGTGCGGGTTCCCACTAATCCTGTGGCAAACTGATCCATGTTTGTTTTGCCGATCGCGATCGCACCTGCCGCGCACAGGCGCTCTACGACTGCGGACGATCGCGCTGGAGTGCGAGCAAACGCAGGACATCCCGCGGTAGTCGGAACGCCCGCCCAATCGAGATTATCTTTGAGCGCAAAAGGTATTCCGTAGAGCGGCAATTGTTGGGGGTCTAGGTTTTCCAAAGCTTTAGCGCGTTCGAGGGTTTCCGCCTGCGGTGCTAAATAAATCCATACTGCCGGATCGGCATAGCGTTCGATCCGATCGTACACGCTCGCGATCGCATCTGCAGGCGCGATCGAGCCGGCGCGGTAGCGATCGAGCAGCGAATGAATGTCGAGACTCTGACTGTAGTTAACTTTTGCCATAATGCACCGTCAGTCGATTTTAGATTTTCGATTTTAGATTTTAGATTGAAGAAATGACTTCACAGGCTGTGTTTGGCGAGCTTTCGATTTTAGATTTTCGATTTTAGATTGAAGAAATGACTTCACAGGCTGTGTTTGGCGAGCTTTCGATTTTAGATTTTCGATTTCAGATTGAAGAAATGACTTCACAGGCTGTGTTTGGCGAGCGTTATTACTCACCGAAGAGTACCATTCTCGCTTAACAGGCAAGATGCCTGTTTCACAAAGAGTGTATTTCTTTCTTCTTGTGGGGTGGGCAGGAGAGCCCGCCCATAAAAGGCTTATTGAGAATGGTGGAACATCTCAGTTATTACAAATAGAAAATTAGTTTACCGCATTGTCGATCGTACTCGCATCCAGTTAGCGGGCGATCGAAGTATTTCTCGATAAATATTCAACCCTGGCCTTGCGGGTTTCGTCTTTTTGTGCAGGGAAACTTCGCCATTTCCAATCACCCCGTTTCATCGCCCGGTTTAATCTTCCCAAAACTTTAATTTGACAAATCCGAGAAAAACGGTTTTTTGTAACATTTTACACATTTTCGCATCAAGTTTGCTGTTACGGTTTGAAACGTAGCAATCTAGTAGGATTGCACGCTACAGTATGCTTACCTTTCAAAAAGCTAAGTGCATTGCTGTTACCAACAGTCTCGAATAACTCCTTGGGTTGCAAACAGGACTTATACAGACAAAAAACGAAAAATTTAACCGCTTCTAGGGTTCCGATTTGAATCAGTTTATAAGTCAGCTTAGAAAGTTCAAGTGCTGGTCCGAGAGAAGCAGACTGGTCATCCCAATATTTTATTAATTTGAGGGAAACACTAGCCAGTTACACGGCGGGATAAAAGCCCGGGAGAAACGCGATCGGTCATCAAGACTCGGTTCGTTAGCTCTCGGGCTTTATCCTTGTATATCAAGGGGGTTTGCGGCAGCTAAGGAAGCGAAAGAAGATGCAAAAGCTCGATCGACATATTCACCTCTAACCAGCAACCAGAATATGCTATGAATATCCGATATTGCTCCCCAAAAATAACGCGATCGCCCTTATCTTACTGCGCCCTATTTTTCATCACTTTGTTTTTCGCTGTCGGCTGCGTCAACCCGGCAATTTATATCAAAACGACGACAGAAAGCGAAGCAGCTTCTTCAGTAAGTGCTGATGCCGTTAGCCTCGGATTCAGCGCGTGGCCCGGCTGGTTTCCTTGGCAAATTGCCAAAGAACAAAAGATATTTGAAGCCAACAATGTTGCTGTAGACTTAAAATGGTTTGACGGCTACTTAGAATCGATCGGCACCCTCACAGCAGGACAGATAAATGCTAACAGCCAAACCCTCGGCGATACCGTAAACTCTATATCAGGCGGTGCCGATCAAGTAATCGTTTTAGTCAACGACAACTCGACTGGAAATGACAAAGTGATTGTCGCTGAAGGCATCAATTCGGTTGCCGATTTGAAAGGTAAAAAAGTGGCTGCCGAGGAAGGTACAGTCGATCACTTTCTATTGCTGTTAGGGCTGAGAAAAGCAGGTTTATCAGTGCGGGACATTCAATTTGTACCGCTGGAAACCGGGAAAGCTGCGGCGGCTTTCGTCGGAGGAAAAGTCGATGCGGTGGCAGTATTTGCGCCGTTTACCACGCAGGCATTAAAACGCTCGAACAGCAAGGAACTGTTTAGTTCCAAAGATTTTCCGGGGGCGATTTCCGACCATTTGGTATTCACCCGAAAGTTTATCGGCGAACACCCAGATCGAGTGCAATCCCTAGTCAATTCATGGTTTGCAACATTGGAATACATGAAATCAAATCAAGACAAATCTTACCAAATTCTAGCAAACCGCGCCGGAGTCAGCGTAGAGGAATACAAAGAATATGAAAACGGCACTAAGATATTTACTGTCGAGGAAAACTTGAAAGCCTTTCAACCCGGAAATGACATGACATCATTGCCATTTGCGGCGGCCGAAATGACTAAATTTCTCGTCGATGTAAATTTAGCAAAAACCCAACCAGATATCAGCACATTATTTGACGATCGTTTTATAAAAGCTTATGCCGAAGGTAAAAGCTAAAAGGCATAATTTAGGATTGTGCAGACACAAAAAACCTTAAAAAAAATACTTTTTATAATCCCCAACATCTACTCCAATTACTCGACAAACCGTTCCGCAATTAAATCATGCCACCAAATCCCGATCCGCGATCGCTCCAATCCCACCTCAAGCAAAAAAGCCTAAATCCCACCGTTTTCTGGCGGATTGCAGAAGAGATACCACAACCCCTCAATATTGGCTTAACGGTAACATCGATCGCACTGCCGCTGCTGCTGTGGTGGCTAGTAACAACCTTCGCCAACGTAGACCCCAAATTTTTGCCTTCCCCCGGCAAAGTTTTAGAGGCATTTGGTCGGCTGTGGAACACTCGCGAACTTTTGAAAGACACGGTAGCGAGTTTGTGGCGGGTGGGAGTGGGCTTTCTGTTCGCCTTGGTTTTTTCCATACCAATTGGCGTGCTGATGGGCAGTTTTCCCAGTATTCGCGCCTTGCTGGAACCCATGTTCGGCTTGATGCGATATATGCCCGCACCAGCGTTCATTCCCCTGCTAATTCTCTACTTGGGAATCGGCGAAGAACCCAAAATAATGCTGATATTTATCGGCGTCTTTTTCTTCAATTCGCTGATGGTGATGGATACAGTCAAATTTGTTCCCAAAGACTTGATCGAATCTACTTATATGTTGGGCGGGAATCGCTGGGAAATCCTAACTCAAGTTATTTTTCCCCACGTTTTGCCGGGAATTCTTGATGCTAGCCGCATCAACCTAGCGGCGGCTTGGCAATTGGTAATCGTCTCCGAATTGATTGCGGCAACCGAAGGCTTAGGCCGCCGGATCAGCGTCGCCGGTCGATTTCTCCGAACCGATGAAATTTTTGTGGGGCTGATTGTCATTGGGGCGATCGGACTGACTTTTGACTTGCTTTTTCAATATCTGCTGCGGGTTTCTTGTAAATGGTCAAGCCAGAAACAGTAAGCAGATGTTGAAGGAAGAAGGAAGTTCGGCAACGGATTATGTAACGGATGTAACGGATGGAAGGAAGATGGAAGAAGGCAGTGCTATCAACCTCAAATTAAAACCCACGATCGATATCGTTTTTAGTCCTAAAATTTACAGATTTTGGGAATGAAAAAATCAAGTTTTTACTACAATACAGAGGATAAACTCATGTTTCTACAAATCAACAACCTGCACAAGAACTTTGAAACGAAAAACGGTAAATTAGTTGTCCTCAAGGACATCAATATGAGCATCAAGCAAGGCGAATTTATCTGCGCGGTAGGCGCATCCGGTTCGGGCAAATCTACTCTGTTGAGGCAGATTGCGGGATTGGACAAGCCGACAGCAGGAGAAGTGAAAATTGACGGCAAGGAAGTTGTTTCGCCTGGGCCGGATCGAGGTATGGTATTTCAGCATTACACTCTTTATCCTTGGATGAACGTGCAGGAAAATGCCGAGTTTGGCCTCAAACTTCAAGGCCTGTCCAAGAAAAAGCGGCGCGAACAAGCGAGCTATTATTTGAGTGTGGTAGGATTGACGCAGTTTGCTTCGTCGCTACCGAAGGAATTGTCGGGCGGGATGAAACAGCGGGTGGCGATCGCCCGCGCCCTCGCTTCTGAACCTAAAGTGTTATTAATGGATGAACCTTTCGGCGCCTTGGATATCCACACTAAAGAATCGATGCACGAATTCATGCTGGATTTGTGGCGCCGCACTCAGATTACAATCTTTATGATTACCCACGATGTCGAAGAAGCGGTGTTTCTTTCCAATCGGATTTATGCTTTGGGCGCTCGTCCCGGTACAGTGAGAAAGGAAATGTCGATTAATTTGCCCGATCGCACTCCCAGCGTTAAACGGCACGCCAAATTCCACGATTACCGCGACGAACTCATGGATTTGATGCGGAAACACGGACAGGAAGCAGTTGCAATGGCTGCTTAAATAAAAATAGGTTTGTATTTGCACTTTTTGGGCGGGCAGGATGCCCACCCCACAAGAAAACTCACTCTTTGTGGAACGGGCATCTTGCCCGTTGTTGAGAATGGTGCAAGATGTAAACGGACAGGAAGCAGTTGCAATGGCTGCTTAAATAAAAATAGGTTTGTAGTTGCACTTTTTGGGCGGGCAGGATGCCCACCCCACAAGAAAACTCACTTTTTGTGGAACGGGCATCTTGCCCGTTCTTGAGAATGGTGCAAGATGTCAACGGACAGGAAGCAGTTGCAATGGCTGCTTAAATAAAAATAGGTTAATAGTTGCACTTTTTGCACCCGCGCCAACAGTACAACGGCCAACCTAAGTAAGTGGAAACTTAACATCTTGCACCATTGTCAATTACCTATTTAGGAACGGGCAAGATGCCCGTTCCACAATTAAATTGAGTTTTGTGGAACGGGCATCTTGCCCGTTCTTGAGAATGGTGCAAGATATCAGTGGAAATAAATATTACTTTGGGAGAGGGCGGGTTTTGCCGCTACAAAATACTATTGTTTTATTTCGCTGACCTACCCAAATACATCAAGAGGAACTTATGGTGCAACTATCATCGATCGACCCAAACTCACAAATCGATTCAAGCCTCGTATTAATCGAAGAAACCGTACCGGGCGGCGCGTACTGGTCGGGAGTCATCAAGCGGGGAAACACCCTGCGAATCACCGATTTAGAAGGCTCTCGCGGCGTTTCCATGCTGTGCTACAACGCCGACAATGCGATCGAACGTTTCAACGCAGCAGACACCGCCAAAATTCAATTCAACGCCTTTCTCAAACAAGGCATGGTGATCTACACAGACATGGGACGCATCCTATTTTCCATCACCCAAGACACCTCCGGCTGTCACGATTTGCTAGGAGGATGCAGCAACGCCATTAGCAATGCCAAAAAATACGGCGAAGGAGACTGGAAAAACTCCCGCGACAACTTCCTCAAAGCCCTAAGTCGGTGGGGATTGGGCAAAAAAGATATCATGCCCAACCTCAACTTATTTACTCGCATTGCCGTCAAACCAGACGGCACGATGGAGTTTCGCGAAGGCTGCGAAAAACCGGGTAGTTTTATAGATTTGCGAGCCGAAATGAACGTATTGACCATTATCTCTAACTGCCCCCACATCCTGCATCCGGGTTCAATTTACGACCCCAAACCCATCCAAATTCAGATTGTGAAAACCCCCGCACCCGCACCAGACGACCTGTGCCGCACCGCCAACCCGGAAGCCGTGCGCGGCTTCATCAACACCGATGCTTTGTTCCTGCAATAGACTCGATTCCACAACTCAATCTTGTCCGCACCAATCGGCGGTAAAAATTCTGCAATTTCATTACAAAAAGTGAACCATGACTGCAACTACTCAACAAATCCTAGCTCCAGAAACAGCAATTTATAACGAAGTTTTACCCGCCAGACATCCCTGGTCTCGTGTCATCAAAAAAGGACAGATTCTTCGTATTGTAGATTTAGGCGGAAATCAAGCAGTAGATTTTTTAGTTTACAATGCCGATGACCCTTCCGAACGCTACAGCGCCCCCGATACGATCGTCAATCAAGGCAACATCTTTGTCACTACAAACAGCCAACTCATTTCCAACGAAGGGCGAGCCATGATGACCATAATTGCTGACTCCTGCGGGCGGCACGACACCTCCGGCGGCGCCTGTAGCTGCGAGAGCAATTCGGTGCGGTTTGGGCTAGATAAAAAATACCAGCACGCCTGTGTAGAAAATTTCCTCGCCGCAATTCTTCCCCACGGTTTGGGCAAGCGAGATTTAGTCAGCAATATCAACTTCTTTATGAATGTTCCGGTTAGCGAAGATGGCACGCTTGAAATTGTTGACGGCATCTCCGATCCGGGAAGTACAGTTGATTTGCGAGCCGAAATGAACGCACTGGTTGCTATTTCTAACTGCCCCCAAATGAACAATCCTTGCAATGCTTACAATCCTACGCCGATTCAGTTGATTGTTTGGGATGCGGTGTAAATGTAGGTTGGGCACTCCCTCCGCAATCTTTTTAGGCGGGCTAGGAGCAACGGCCCACAAGAAAATTCACTCTTTGGGGAACAGGCATCTTGCCTGTTCTTCAGGATAGTTTTAGGGGCTTAGGGGCGGGCTAGGAGCAACGGCCCACAAGAAAATTCACTCTTTGTGGAACAGGCATCTTGCCTGTTCTTCAGGATAGTTTTAGGGGCGGGCTAGGAGCAACGGCCCACAAGAAAATTTAATGTTTGTGGAACAGGCATCCTGCCTGTTGGGCCCACAAGAAAATTCACTCTTTGTGGAACAGGCATCCTGCCTGTTGGGCCCACAAGAAAATTCACTTTTTGTGGAACAGGCATCCTGCCTGTTCTTCAGGATAGTACAAGATGTAAGCAGACACCAATGCAATTCCCAATTCCCAATTACCCAAATGTTTAACAAAGTTTTGATTGCAAATCGCGGTGAAATTGCCTGCCGAATTATCCGCACCCTCGATCGCCTCGGAATTGCTTCGGTAGCAGTATATTCTGAAGCCGACGCCCGCGCCAAGCACGTTTTCGCCGCCAGCGAAGCCGTTTGTATCGGTGCAGCCGCCGCAGCCGAGAGTTATTTGCGGTTCGATCGCATTCTCGAAGTTGCGCGCCAAACAAAAGCTCAAGCTATCCATCCGGGTTACGGCTTTTTGAGCGAAAATGCTGAATTTGCCGAAGCTTGTGCAAGCGAAAATATTGCATTTATCGGCCCGACTCCGAGTCAGTTGCGCTGCTTCGGATTGAAGCACACCGCCCGGGAAATAGCCGCTGCAAATCAAGTGCCGCTAACTCCCGGAAGCGAACTTTTAGCAAGTTTGGAGGATGCGGAAAAAGCGGCTGGGGCGATCGGCTATCCGGTGATGCTCAAAAGTACCGCAGGCGGCGGCGGCATTGGTTTGCAGGCTTGTTTTGGCGATCGAGATTTGGCAGAAGCATTTGAAAAAGTACAGCGTTTGAGTCAAAGCAATTTTAAACAAAGCGGCGTTTTTTTAGAGAAATACATTCAAACAGCCAGGCACATTGAAGTCCAAATTTTTGGAGATGGCAAAGGAAACGTCATAGCCTTGGGCGAGCGAGATTGTTCGGTGCAGCGGCGCAATCAAAAAGTAATTGAAGAAACCCCCGCCCCTGCTATTAGCGACGAACAGCGAAATCTGTTGTACGGTGCAGCAGTGCGGCTGGGAAAAGCCGTAAATTACCAGTCAGCCGGTACTGTTGAATTTGTATTTGATGTCGATGCGAAACAGTTTTATTTTTTGGAAGTCAACACGCGCTTGCAAGTCGAACACGGCGTTACTGAAGCTGTCAACAACATCGACCTCGTTGAGTGGATGGTAAAACAGGCTTCTGGGGATTTGTTCCCCCTGGAAGAGTACCGCTATCGGCCGCAGGGACACTCAATTGAGGTGCGAATTTATGCGGAAGATGCCGGCAAGAATTTTCAGCCGAGTTCCGGGTTGCTGAATCAAGTTGCGTTTCCCGAAAACGTCCGCTGCGACAGTTGGATAGAAACCGGGACGGAGGTTACTCCTTTTTACGATCCGCTGCTAGCCAAAGTAATCGTTTGCGGGGATAATCGAACCCAGGCGATCGTAAAACTAAAAGCTGCTTTAGATGCCAGTGAAATAGCGGGAATTGAAACTAATTTAGATTACCTCCGCCAGATTTTGGACGATTCCCGATTCAGCCGGGGCGAACTGAGCACGCGCTTTTTAAACTCTTTTGAATACGCACCTTTAACGATCGATGTATTGGATGGGGGAACCTACAGCAGCATTCAAGATTATCCGGGGCGGATTGGCTATTGGGATGTTGGCGTGCCGCCTTCTGGGCCGATGGATCATCTGGCATTTCGATCGGCAAATCGTTTAGTAGGAAATCCCGAATCGACAGCAGGATTGGAATTCACAGCTACAGGTCCAACTCTGCGCTTTAATGCCGATACAGTTATTAGTTTGACTGGTGCAACTATGAAGGGAACGCTAAACGGCGAACCGGTGCCGTTTTGGACAGCTATTCCCGTAAAAGCTGGCAGCATTCTCAAGTTAAAAGCCATTCAAGGCGACGGCTACCGCACTTATTTAGCAGTCAAACACGGCTTTAATGTCCCCGATTATTTGGGCAGCAAATCAACTTTTGTACTGGGCAAATTTGGCGGACACGCGGGCCGCACGCTGCGTCCGGGAGATGTGCTTAAACTGCTTCAAACTGCCACTCTGGAAGCGGAATTATCTTTGCCTCCGGAACTAATTCCCACCTACAGCAATAATTGGGAAATCGGCGTTTTGTACGGGCCTCACGGCGCGCCGGATTTCTTTACTGAGTCAGACATCGAAATGTTTTTCTCCACAGAATGGCAGGTGCATTACAACTCGACGCGGACGGGCATTCGGCTGATCGGTCCGAAGCCCACCTGGGCGCGTCAAGACGGAGGAGAAGCGGGTTTGCACCCGTCTAACATTCACGATAATGCTTACGCGATCGGCACGATCGATTTTACGGGCGATATGCCTGTAATTCTCGGTCTTGACGGCCCGAGTTTGGGAGGTTTTGTGTGTCCTGCTACTATTGTGCAGTCGGAATTGTGGAAAATCGGGCAACTGAAACCGGGGGACAGCATTCGCTTTCACTGTTTGAGTTTTGCTGAGGCTTTGCAGCGGGAATTAGCACAAAATAGGCAACTTACTATTTTTTGTTTGTCTGTTTTTGGGGAAAATGCGGAGGAATTGCCCGCAGTTCCCGCCTCTCCAATTTTGCACGAAATTCCCGAATCTCCGGGACAGGTTGCTGTTACTTACCGTCAAGCTGGGGATAAATATATTCTAGTTGAATACGGCCCTTTGGTGCTGGATTTAAATTTGCGTTTTCGGGCGCACGCATTGATGGCACAGTTGAAAGCAAATCCGTTGCCGGGTGTGATCGAATTAGTGCCGGGAATGCGATCGCTCCAAATTCACTTTGAGGGCCGCCAGATTTCGCAACAGCAGCTAATGCAGGCGCTGATTGCGGCGGAGGCGGAACTTCCGGCGATCGAGGATTTGGAAGTGCCGGCGCGAATTGTGCACTTGCCTTTATCTTGGGAAGATGAATCGACGCTGTTGGCCATTGAAAAATATATGCAGTCTGTGCGATCGGATGCACCTTGGTGTCCCAGCAATATTGAGTTTATTCGCCGCATAAACGGGCTTGACAGCATCGAACAAGTCAGAGAAATTGTATTTAATGCTAGCTATTTAGTGATGGGTTTGGGAGACGTTTATTTAGGCGCGCCCGTCGCAACTCCCCTCGATCCGCGCCACCGTTTGGTTACTACTAAATACAATCCCGCCCGCACTTGGACTCCTGAAAATGCAGTTGGCATTGGCGGCGCGTATTTGTGCGTTTACGGGATGGAAGGGCCGGGAGGTTATCAATTTGTCGGCCGCACGGTGCAAATGTGGAATCGCTTCAAACAAACGGCGGATTTCGTGTCTGGTAAACCTTGGCTTTTGCGCTTTTTTGACCAAATCCGATTTTATCCGGTTTCCCATGAGGAATTGCACCGCTGTCGGGAAGCATTTATCGAAGGGAAGTTTAAATTAAAGGTTGAGGAAATCACTTTTAATTTGAGAGAATACAATGAGTTTTTGCATTCTATTGCTAACAGTGCGGCTGAGTTTAAAGCGCAGCAGCAGGCCGCATTTAATGCAGAGCGCGATCGCTGGGCCGCATCCGGGGAATTTGAAGCTGAATCTGGCGCAGAAGCCCCGGCGGATGTGGCTTCTGAAACAGCGGCGGAGGTTACTTTGCCGATCGGTTGTGAGGCAGTTGTCGCTCACGTTTCGGCCAATGTTTGGCAGGTGCTGGTTAATGTTGGAGATGCGGTTGCAGAGGGCGATCGCCTGTTAATTTTGGAAGCGATGAAAATGGAAATTGCTATTACTGCTGATGTTGCGGGCACTGTTGCCCAGTTGTTTTGTGAAAAGGGGCAAACGGTAACAGCCGGACAAATTCTCGTGGCGGTTCAACCCAATTAAAAAGTCTTGGAAGCAGACATTCTATCTGTAGGGTGTGCACTGCACCCATTGCTGTTAAATTAAGCCTAAAATGCAGATACCTGACGCTGGCGGTAGGACTTGGCAGTACAGGGCCGGAAATTGTAGAATTGGCATGGGGGAATTCTGAATTACTTGTCAGTTGGCTGGTGATATTGCTAACAGTTACGGTTTAGGCAAACCAGAGCGTAGTGCGATCGAATATTCTCAGGAAGAAGCTGGGCCGCCAATATCGAGGAGTCGTTCTCTCCCAATTTTAGATATTACAGGTAATCAAGTCCCGCGCTGGATGAATTTTGTGCAGGGTTTTCAACCAATTCAATATAAACATCCCTTCTAGGAGGCTATAAACATGACAACCATACCTAACGAAGAAACAGCGATTATCCGTACAGAAAGAGGACTGACTATCGCAGGTACGCGCATCACTATCTACGACATCATGGACTATGTGACGGATCAATATCCGCCTAAGTTTATCAGAGGATTATTTGACCTTACAGAGGAACAAATTAACGCAGCTTTAGCTTATATTGAGGAAAATCGCGCTACTGTTGAAGCTGAGTATCAAATAGTTCTTAAGGAAGCTGAAGAACTGCGGCTGTACTACGAAGAAAAAAATCGCGATCTGATTGCCAGAATTGCCGCCCAGCCACCAAGACCTGGAACGGAAGCTGCATGGGAAAAGCTTCGAGCCGCCAAGGCAAAACGTGAGGCTAAAGCATGATTTTTTTGATAGATCATAATCTCAATGGACACGCCATAATTTTCTTTGGCTCTATTGCTAATCAAGGTTGGCTTGATATCATCCCAATTCGTTTTGTCACCTTTGCACAAATGGAATTGCCAATCGATAGCGATGACAGGGTAGTTTGGCGACTTGCTCAAGAAAATCAGATGATTTTGCTCACAGCTAATCGTAGCATGAAAGGCAAGGATTCCTTGGAACAAGTAATGCGCGAGGAAAATACTTCTAATTCACTTCCTGTGATTACGGTTGGCAATGCTGATAGATTAATGAATGATTCGGAATATCGAGAACTTTGTGTTGAACGTCTAATTGAGATTGTGCTTAATATTAATGGCTATATGGGTGTGAATCGGCTTTTCATCCCGTGAGGGGGGGTCGAGATTGTTGAAGAAGTGCGATCGCTATTTGATTGCCAAGAGATGTAGTGTTTGAAAAGTGATACTCATGTTAAAAAAATTAAAAACCCTTACTCTTTCCACTCTTCTGGCGTTAGGAACAGCTACACTGGGTTCTACTGCACCTCTCCCTACTCCTAATAATCAAGGGGATTATATGGGAAGAGCTTATCATACTTATTGGGAAGTAGTAGATCCAGACCCAAATGGGTTAAATTGTCGCATGACAAATTCTTCTTTTGAAGAACTTATGCGTGCTGACAACCGCACTCCATTTGAGTTTTTTAATTGGTCTTTAGTTGGTGTCTTAAAACAGGGACAGCGTTTTGAAAGCTTTCCTAGTAATGCTGCTGGTACTTTCAACGATACCAGGGGTTTACCTTGGCTTTTTGTAGGAAAAAGCTACGCTGCTGGTGCAGCGCAAGGTTGTTTCGTTCGCGCTAATAGTCAATTTGTCAAACCAGTACAGATGTCACCGACTCGCGTACAACCCCAAACGAGTCAACCGCTAGCAAGTTCCACAGCACTCCCGATGGAGCTTGGTTTTGACGAAGGATTTGGCTCGATTGTAGTACCAGAAAGCGATACCACAGCATCGGCGTATGGAGGACGCTTAAGGCGATATGACGTTCACATTGCCAAAATGTTTGAAGTCACCCACTTTATGTGTCAACAAGAAAATTTAACACCCGGTATTACTTGGAATTACGCGGCTGGAGGTGGCAGGATTAATATGGGAAGTTTTGAAATAACCTGCCGACTTGCTAATCAAATAGCTAGTGCCTATGGTTTAGGTAAGTCGGAACCTACGAATGTGACTTTTTCGGCTGGTGAAGTCGGTCGCCCCGCTCTCAGAAGTTTCAACATTCCCATCCTAGATATTACAGGTGATAAAGTACCACGCTGGGTGAGTTTTGTGCAGGGATTTCAGCCAGTGAGGAGGTAGGGTCATCGCATTTGTAAGATGTAGGGTGTGTCATAAGTAAAATTATTCTTTCATCTAAAATCAATCTCAATTTGACGCACCCTACATCTAAGCTTGTGATTAAACTGGTTAAAATGGCTAATTCTGCTATTGAAGCTCGGCATCGTTAGCTAAAGGTTCGATAACACTGCCTCAGGGCAAGTCCTGTTCTCAAATTGGAGATTTATTTTCCCTGACGCATCGTACAACTGCTAAACTGTAAGAATTTAGTGCCATCGCTGCTGGAAGTCTGCCGACGTTAAGTTAATATTGATAATTTTTGATTTGGTTGTAGAGGCTCACGATATGGATACTCATGAACTTTTAAATCATTACCAAACAGGCAAAAGGGATTTCTCTGGTATTTACTTAAGCGATACCGATTTGAGTGGTGCTAATTTGAGGCGTGCTAATTTAAGCGGTGCTAATTTAAGCAATACCGATTTGAGTCGTGCTAATTTGAGTCGTGCTAATTTAACTTGTGCTAATTTAAGCGGTGCTAATTTGTCGGACACTGATTTGAGTGGTGCTAATTTAAGCGGTGCTGATTTGTCGGACACTGATTTGTCTGGTTCTAATTTAAGGAGTGCTAATTTATGTGATGCTGATTTGTCGGACACTTATTTGTCGGGCGCTGATTTGTTTGTCACTTATTTGAGTGGTGCTAGGTTATGTGGTGCTGATTTAAGTGGTGCTAACTTATGTCGTGCTGATTTGTCGGACACTGATTTATCTGGCGCTGATTTGAGTAGTGCTGATTTAAGCGGTGCTAATTTAAGCGGTGCTGATTTGAGTAGTGCTGATTTAAGCGGTGCTGATTTGAGTAGTGCTGATTTGAGTAGTGCTGATTTAACAGAGGCCAATCTTGAATCCGCGAATCTCCAAGGGGCAAAACTCATAGCAGCGGATCTCACAGATGCAAATCTTGAAAGAGCATATATAAAACAGGCGAATTTTACAGAAGCTTACCTCACCAATGTAAATCTGAAATTAGCCATCTCTGAACCGAGAGCAACAAACACCAGTTGGACTCAGCTAGAGTTTAATTTTACAGATGCTAATATTTCTAAGCACACAAAAATACAGGGCATATTAGCTGAGCTGGGAAAAAGTTTGGGTTTTACAGTATGGATTGCTAGAAATGACCATCGAAATAAATATAAAAATCAAGAACTAGGAAAACTTAGCTCAAAGACCTTTCCTTTAATAGTGCCTCAAGATTTTCCTCAAAAAACTGAGAAAATTATTCAACTGATAGATGTTATTTGGTTCCGCAAAGAATTTCAGCAAATTGAAGCAGCTTTTGAGGTGGTATGCACTACGAGTATTTACTCAGGCTTGCTGCGAATGGCAGACCTTTCACTTTGTTCAAAACGTGGGTTGTTTGGATATAAGGCTCCTGATTTTCATTGCTATACGGTTATTCCTAAAGCAAGGAAAAGGAGTTTTGAAAAACAGTTAGGCAGACCCACATTTCAAGAGCATCAAATCTTTCAGCTTTGCAAAGCAATTAATATTGAAGATATAGAATCCAAGTGGGAGAGTGACCCAAATATTATTCAGAAGATATCTTATGGTTTGGGTCAAGATGCACCCATCAATTGATCGATTGGTAGCTACTTACTTCTTGACCTCATAATGGAGCGATACTTTAAACAAAAAGCGCCCCTATTTCTAGGAGCGCTTTTTGTCAATCTCAAGCTAAAACTTAGCCGTTGATAGAAGGAGCAACCATTGCTACGGGAGTTGTTTCACCAGCAGCCAAGTCGAGAGGGAAGTTGTGAGCGTTGCGCTCGTGCATTACTTCCATACCCAAGTTAGCGCGGTTGATCACATCAGCCCAAGTGTTGATGACGCGACCTTGTGAGTCGATAATCGATTGGTTGAAGTTGAAACCGTTCAAGTTGAAAGCCATCGTGGAGATACCCAAAGCGGTAAACCA